>JAZPYU010000069.1:0-5852 GCA_045544295.1 Ructibacterium sp.
GATTATGTACCCTGCTCTCCCTTCCGTGTGCCGATTGCAAGACTTGCAGCAGCACAGGCAGCCATTGCAGAGAAATAAGACAAGATAACAAAAACGGACGACACAACGTGTCGTCCGTTTTTATCAGGAGGAAAACCTATGAATGTATATGATGCCATTCAAAATAGAAGAAGTATCCGGAAGTTTACCCAGGAACCCATTGAGAGGGAAACGTTAGTTAAGTTGGTGGATTGCGCAAGACTTGCGGCATATCCCATCAATCTGCAACCCCTAAAATTTAAAATTATTGACGATGGGTCACTGCTCCAACAGGTCTTTCCTTGCACCCGTTGGGCAGGATTTTTGCAAAATGGTACCCCCAAAGAGGATGAAAGGCCAACCGCCTTTATCCTGATTTTGGGTGATAAAAACATCAAAGCAAACAGTGATTTTCAAGTGGAAAACGGCGCCGCCGGTGCGACTATTACCTTAGCGGCAACCGGCGAAGGCATTGCCACTTGTTGGCTTGGTGCCATCAACCGTGAGAGACTGAGAACCGCGTTATCCATTCCGGACGACTTGACAATCCTTGATATGATTGCTTTGGGTTATCCGGCACAAAAAAGTCAGGCAGTATCTATGAAAGATGGTGACTACAAATATTATCTGGGTGAAGATGATGTTTTACAGGTGCCTAAACGTAGTATAGAGGAAATATTGGTTTAGAAAAAGATGGCCGTAGTGTTTGAAGTGATATAATGAATCATTATATCACTTCAACATTGTCGGTTTTTTCTTTATGTAGGGGACGTTCACGAACGTCCCGTTTTTATTCCATGGTTCGGCCTAAAAATCCTGCGGCGGTCTCTGCAAGTTTGCTTTCTACTTCTCCCACAGGGGAACCGCTACCGGCTAAAAAGACCACAGAACCGATACTGTCACCTTCAAAGACGATAGGTGCCACCACACCGGCATCATACTGGTCGTTGTCTTCTAAGATGCGGATGGTTTTATCTCCCGGATTGGCTAAAAAGACGGTTTTGCTCTTCATTACCCGCTCTAACTCACCGGAAACTTTTTTCTCTCGCAGTTCCTTTTTAGGTATGCCGGATACGGCGATGATATTATCTCTGTCGGTGATGCAGGCGGGGATGCCGGTGGTTTTGGATAAAGATTCCGCATATTGGGAAGCAAATTCCCCCAATTCTCCAATGGGGGAATATTTTTTAAAGATGACGGTGCCGTCACTCTCTGTATAGATTTCAAGGGGATCGCCTTCGTGAATCCGGAGGGTGCGGCGGATTTCCTTGGGAATGACAATTCTGCCCAAATCATCAATTCTTCTGACTATTCCTGTTGCTTTCATTATATCAATTGCTCCTTTTTCAAAAGGCCCCTTTGTGTAAAGGGGGCTGTCACCGAAGGTGACTGGGGGATTGTTTTTTTATACAATCCTTCCACCGCAAGCGGTCCCCCCTCCCTTTGCACAAGGGAGGCTCTTTTAGATTTCATTTCCAAATCTATTATTAGCAACTAAGGAATTTTTATGTAAAGAAAAAAATGGGAAAAGCAAAAGACCTCAAGTTTGTGGTCTTTGTGGTGCCATAGAAAACTAATCAATAAACTTTGCTTTATAGCGTGTTACATTGGTCGCGTTATGGTTGGTCAAAAGGGAGAAGTCATCCCCCCGCATAAAAGGGGGTTCTAACGTTTCTAAAACCTGAATCTTTTTTTCAAACAGAAAAGCACACGCTGTTTCCTTTGGAAAGACGTCTTTATTATAAAGGAAAATTTAAAAAATTATAATGAAATATTGACTTTAAATATTGCATTATCTTCCCGGCTGTGTTATGATAGTGAAAAAAGTGGGTGGTAAGAATGCAGATTATCTATAACTTTCAAGGCCTTGCGGAGAGTTTTAATCATTTGGAAAATCTTTTGGGTATCTCCGTAGGGTTTATGGATGCAACGGAAACCTGGAGAAACCGCTCTTCAAAAAGAATGGAAGACGGGGAATTTTGTAATATGTTGACAAAGGAGCCGGAATTTCAAGCCCGTTGTATTGCATGCGAAAGAGAACTTTTAGAAAAGTGTAAAAAGAGCGGAGAGGTAGAATGGCAGGTGTGCTATGCCGGGCTTTATGATGGGATGATGCCTGTGAAGAAAGACGGTATCATTGTAGGATATCTGTCTTTTGGGCAGATACGGAGTGATGACACGGCATATAGCCTGGAAATAGAAGACGAAGCATTGCGCAAAGCATATAACGAAAAGCCGTATTTTTCCAAAGAAAGAATGGAAAGTTTGGCAAAGATTATTCCGCAAATCCTTTTTTTTGATAGCATTCAGTTTGAAGAGGATGCCGATGTGATTCAACTGGTGGCATCCTATATAGCAAAAAACCTGCATGGAGATTTAAGGGTCAATACCCTTTGTGAATTTTTTCATATTTCTAAAAACTCTTTATACAAAGGTTTTCGGCAAACCTTTCATAAAGGCGTCAATGAATATATCATCATGTGCAGAATAAATGCTGCAAAAAAACTACTGCGGGAGAGTAAAGATTCTATCTATATGGTTGCGGCAAAAGTGGGAATTAACAGTTGTTCTTATTTTTCCAGAATCTTTAACGAGCAAGTAGGAATGACCCCCAACCAATATCGAAAAAGGACGTCCTGAAAAAAGACCATTCCTTAATTTTAAGGAATGGTCTTTTTTTATTCTGCATCAAATCCTAAATCACAGATTATGGAAACCAAATCTTCCCGAGAAATTTGTGTTTCGTCAAAGGTGACGGTGGCTTGCTTTTCAGAAAGACTGACTTCTACTGCGGTTACCCCGTCTGTGTTTTCTAAGGCAGAGGTAACGGCAGAGGTGCAGTGGTTACAAGCCATTCCCTCAATTTGAATGTTTTCAGTTTGCATATGATTTCTCCTTTCTTGGCTTATCCGATTGAAAACGGCTCAAAAGCAACGAATTAGTGACAACCGAAACTGAACTAAATGCCATGGCTCCGCCTGCTAAAATGGGGTTTAAGAAACCCAACGCCGCAAAGGGGACGCCAATGGAATTATAAATGAATGCCCAAAATAAATTTTGGCGGATTTTTTTCATAGTTTTTTGAGAAAGCCGGATGGTAGATGGAAGCAATAACAGAGACTCTCGCATTAAGGTGATGTCCGCAGATTCCATAGCAACCTGTGTGCCATTTCCCATAGCAAAGCCTACATTGGCAGTTACCAAAGCCGGTGCATCGTTGATGCCATCCCCTGCCATTGCTACAATATGTCCCTCTGCCTGAAGTTCTTTGATGATGCGGGATTTATTGTCCGGCAGAACCTGGGCATAAACCTTGTCAATACCCACTTGGTTTGCAATAAAGTTTGCGGTAGCAGGGTTATCTCCGGTCAACATGGCAACCGTGATTCCCATATCTTTTAACTGAGCGATTGCTGTGGCGGCATCTTTTTTTACCGTGTCGGCAACTGCAATCAAGCCGCATATGCCGGCAGAAGAACCTATCAGCATCACGGTTTTTCCTGCATTTTCAAGTTGGGGCATTTTTTCTTCTAATTCCTGATAGTCAATGCCGTTTTCTTTCATCAGGGCTCGGGTGCCGATGAAATAAGTTGTTTCCCCGCAGACGGCAGAAACCCCCTTGCCGGTATAGGAAGTAAAATCAGAAATTTCCGGCAGGGACAGGTTCTTTTCTTTTGCATACTGGCAAATGGCTTTTGCCAGAGGATGTTCGGAATAGGTTTCAATCGCCGCAGCATAGGTAAGTATGGTGTTTTTGTCCTCCCCTAAAATATCGGTTACGGCAGGTTTTCCGCAAGTTATGGTTCCGGTTTTGTCCAAAACTATTGTAGAAATTTTATGGGCGGTTTCCAAATGTTCTCCGCCTTTGATTAAGATGCCCCATTTGGCACCAAGCCCCGTCCCTACCATAATGGCGGTGGGGGTGGCCAGCCCTAAGGAGCAGGGACAGGCAATCACCAGAACGGAAATGGCATTTAATATAGCAGTTTCCAAATTCTTTGCAAAAATCATCCACAAAAGAAAGGTGATAAGGGCAATCATTAAAATAGCCGGAACAAATACTGCCGAAACTTTATCGGCAACCTTTTGAATGGGTGGCTTGTTCCCTTGGGCGCTTCGTACCAACTTTATCATTTGGGAAAGGGTAGTATCCCGTCCAATTCTCTCTGCCTGCATCCAAAAACTGCCGGCTAAATTGATGCTGGCACAAAAGACGGCATCCCCCACCGTTTTGTCACAGGGAAGACTTTCCCCGGTGAGCATAGATTCATCAATGGAAGAATGTCCCTCTGTAATGGTGCCGTCTACCGGAATCTTTTCTCCCGGACGGACAATAAGAATATCCCCCGGTTCTACCTCAGCCAAAGCCACTTCCATTTCTTTGCCGTCTTTTAAAATCCTTGCGGTTTCCGGTTGCAAGGCGATCAGTTGCCGGATAGCATCGGAAGTTTTTTCTTTTGCTTTTGCCTCTAAATACTTCCCAAGTAAAATCAAGGTGATAATGGTCATAGAAGATTCAAAGTATAAGCCTTCCATTGTTCCGGGGATAGTGTGACCTAAAAGAACGTTGTAAAGACTGTAAAAATAAGCGGCACCGGTACCCAAGGCTACCAAAACATCCATATTAGGACTCAGCGCCCGTAAAGCCAGAAATCCGTGTTTATAAAATCGCCCGCCAATCACAAATTGTACCGGCGTGGCAAGAATCAGTTGTAACCATGGATGGTGCAAAAGATGAAGGTGAATGCCAAACCAAGAAAGGAGCATCCCCAATAACAAAGGCGCCGTAAGTAAGGCAGAAAAGAATAAATGGAGTTTTAAGTTCCGGCGTTCTTTTTTTTCGCCGTCGTCTTCTTTGCCCTCTACAAAAGGTGCGGCTTCAAAGCCTAATTTGTGAATTCGCGGGATGATTTCTTCTAAGGATAAAAGATTCTCATCAAAAATGACCGTGGCAATGGAAGTGGTCAGGTTTACCTGAACTTCTGCCATTCCATCTAATTTTTGCAGAACCCGTTCAATCCGTCCGGAACAAGCAGAACAAGTCATACCGCCAATTTTTAATTCTTGTCTCTCCATGGTTTTCACCGCCTTTATCTTCGTTTGTATTGTATCATCCGGGGATTTTTTTGTCAAGAAATTGACTTTTGGTTGGGGAGATGTTACAATGCAATCAGGTGGTGAAAAAATGAAGAATATTAAAAAAGTATTTTGCTTGATTTTGGTTGGTGTTATGATGATAACCATAACCGGATGTGGTGCTCAACCCGATGCCGAAGCGGCTTTTTTGGGAATGATGGAGGCATTGCAAACCGGTGAAGTGGAAACCATCAATACATACTATAATTTTGAAGAAATCAGCCGTTTTTTAGAGGCAGAAAATCAGGAAACATTGCTTGGTGCAGTTTTTCAGACCTTGCAGAATATGGACTATGAAATTTCTTCCGTAGAAAAGATAGATGGTGCCAATGTGAAGATTACGGCAAAGGTTTCTACCTTGGATTTTTCCAAAGTGTTGGGACTGTTTTTAGAAGAGATGATTACTCTGACAGCAACACCGGAGTATCAGGCAAAGGTGCCCCAAATGAAAGCGGAAGAATACCAACAGATGTTGGCAGAGATTATGATAAAAGTTCTGCAAAATCCGAATATCCCCCAAGTAGAGAAAACTGCAACCATTACCATGGTAAAGCAGGATGGCAAATGGATTCCCGGCGGCGATAAGAATGAATTTTTCAGCAGATTTTTTGGAAACGTCATTCAGACAATCAATTCTTTATTATAAAAGAGAACCCGGAAACGCCAAGGCGTTTCCGGGTTTTTTAGGCACTTTATTG
>JAZPYU010000070.1:0-14850 GCA_045544295.1 Ructibacterium sp.
GGACCAGTATTTGCCTCTTCACCAAACTTCTGCCTTTATTGACCTGTTTTTGGTAGTCATTCAATTTGGTTCTATTTTGGCGGTAGTAACGTTATACTTCCATAAACTGAATCCCCTTTCCTCAAAAAAGAGCAAGGCTGAAAAAGCCGATACCTTTACGATGTGGGGGAAGGTTCTGATTGCTTGTATTCCGGCAGCGGTGATTGGTCTTTGCTTTGATGATATGATTACCGCATACACCTATAATGCTTGGGTTGTTTCCGGCACTTTAATTCTTTATGGTATTTTATTTATTATCATTGAAAGCCAAAAGAAAACACCCACCATTGACTCCATTGACACCTTAGATTACAAAACAGCACTACTGATTGGTGCTTTTCAGGTACTCTCACTAATCCCCGGAACCTCTCGTTCCGGCTCCACCATTTTAGGTGCTGTTATTCTTGGCACCTCCCGGTTTGTAGCGGCGGAATTTTCTTTCTTCCTTGCCATTCCGGTGATGTTTGGGGCAAGTGCCTTAAAGATTGTAAAATTCTTCTTAGAAACCGGCGGGAGTTTTTCCGGACAGGAAATCACACTACTGCTGATTGGCATGGTGGTAGCCTACTTGGTTTCCATTGCCGCCATTAAATTCCTGATGGGTTATATCCGCAACCATGACTTTAAAGCCTTTGGTTATTATCGCATCATCATCGGTCTTTTAGTCATCGCCTACTTTTTGATTTCCGGCGCACAGGTTGTGGTACATTAAAAAAATAAAGAGCAATCGTTAAAACGATTGCTCTTTATTTTTATTCCTTTTCAAACTGGTCTTTGCCAACGCCGCAAAGGGGGCAAACAAAATCTTCCGGAACATCTTCCCATTTGGTGCCGGCTGCAATTCCGTTATCCGGAGCACCAACCTCTTCATCATAGATATATCCGCAGATTGTGCATACATATTTTTCCATATTACACACCTCCTTTTCCGGCAAATATTATACTACAAAACTTTTCTTTTGTAAATCTTTAACTGGTATAGTCTTCTTCAAAGGAGGCTAATTCCTGACGGTTTTTTAAGGCAACTCCTTCCCGGAGCCGCAGCAATTCATTTGCCGGGAAATTACCGGTATAAACATCAAGGGTATATAAAAATCGTTCCTCTGCTTGTGATACGGCATAAATAGCAATCTGATGATTTTCCAGCCGTGCCAGATAATACTCCACCCGAATCAATTCCTCGGTAGGTACAGTCCCTTGCGATGCCGGTGTTGCCAACGCCATATCCATACTTTCTTTTAATTTTTCTGTCTGATAATGATAGGTGGCGAGATAGGCAAGATATCCCACCAGAAGCGCCGTCAAGAAAACTACTGCTCCCATCGTTAGACTTTTCCACACTTTTTTCGCCATAAGAACCCCCTACATCTTGTGTTTCCCTAAACTTTGTAACACTAATTTAATCTATTATTAACAGGGATAATGCTTTTTATACTTCATTTTATGATATACTAAGAGTAATGTGATTATAGTTTAGACGGAGGTATGTCCGGCATGAAACCAGAAGTAAAAAAATTTTTATCTATTTTCGGCATTTCCTTAGGCATTGGATTGGTTGTCTTTGCCTTATTCTTTGCCGGTGCCATTTTTGGCTTATGGGGTAATATGGATGACCTGGATATTGAAGGGTTAACCCTTAGGCAAAATGCTTCCCTGATCTATTTAGATGAGGAAACAGAGGAAGAAAAAGTTTTTGAATATATCAGCGCCGATGAAGACAGAATTTGGGCAGATATTGAAAAAATCCCCACTTATCTACAACATGCTTTTGTCTCTATTGAGGATGAACGGTTTTACGAGCACAACGGCTTTGACTTTCGCCGTACCACCAAGGCGACCTTAACCTGGTTTGGGAACAAACTTTTGGGAAAAAGCGGGGTTTCCTTGGGTGGCAGTACCATTACCCAGCAGTTGATCAAGAATATCACAGGGGACAAAGACCAAACCCCTGCCCGAAAAATTCAGGAAATTTCCAGAGCGATTGCCTTGGAAAAGGAACTGGAAAAAGACGAAATCTTAGAATTATATTTAAACTGCATCTATCTCTCTCAAGGTTGTAACGGTGTGCAGACCGCTGCCGATCTTTATTTTAACAAAGATGTCAAAGATTTGAGTTTGGCAGAAGCCGCATCCATTGCCGGCATCACCCAGTACCCCTCTTTGTACGATCCATTTGTAAATCCTGACAAGAACAAAACCCGTCAGGAACTGGTTCTCTCTAAAATGTTAGAACTTGGTTATATCAGTCAAGGAGAACACGATAAGGCAGTCAAAGAAAAACTTAACTTTGCTGACCCGGAAAAGGCAGCAGAACAGACCGGCACCAATTCCTACTTTGTAGATCAGGTTATCCGGGATGTATTAAAAGATTTAGAAGCAAAAGGTTATTCCAAGAGTCTTGCACAAAAGATTTTATATACCGGCGGTGTTAAAATTTATACCACCTACAAACCGGAAGTGCAAACTGCTATGGAAAACTACTATACCAAAACGAGCAACTTCCCCAACACCAATATTCAATCTGCAATGGTGGTCATTGATGTGAAAACCGGTGGGGTAGCAGGTATCGTAGGTGGTATTGGTGAAAAGCCGGGAAGTCTTACCTTAAACCGTGCTACCAGTCCCCGGCAACCGGGTTCTACCATCAAACCTCTTGCTGTGTATGCACCGGCCTTGGAAAAAGGAATTATTACTCCCGCCTCTGTCTATAATGACGTAGCAAAAGACTATAACGGATGGACACCCAGAAACTACGATCATTCTTATCGGGGCAAAGTTAATGTTCGCAGCGCGCTTCGCACTTCTTTAAATACCATTCCCGTAGAAATCCTGTCACAGATGGGGGCACAAGCAGGTTATGACTTTATGGTAGACAAATTGGGTATTACCACCTTGGTCAAAGGCCGGGAAATCGATGGCAAAGTCTATACTGATATTGGCTACTCTCCTCTGGCATTAGGCGGACTTACGGATGGTGTAACCGCATTGGAAATGACAGCGGCCTTTGCCACCTTTGCCAACAATGGTATTTATAGAAAACCCTATCTTTATACAGAAGTAAAAGATAAGGAGGGTAACGTATTAGTCACTTCCGATCAGTCTTCCTGGAAAGCCATGGAACCCGCTACCGCTTATGTCATGCACCAGATGTTATTAGGGGTTGTCAGCGGCGGTACCGGCGGCGGTGCCGCGGTTTCCGGCTATCCCACCGCAGGTAAAACCGGTACTACCTCCGATAACAATGACCGTTGGTTTATCGGCTACACCCCCCATTATGCAGCGGCAGTTTGGTACGGTTACGATATTCCGTCTGAAATTTACGCTTCCGGAAACCCCTGTATTACGGTTTTCCGCAATATTATGAACACCATTCATAAAAGTATAAATCCGGAACCCAGATCTATTCAAAGACCTAGCAATGTGGTTTCTGTTTCCTACTGTGCTTATACCGGCAAACGCGCCGTAGAGGGATGCCCCGCCGAAAGTTTCTATTTTATCAAAGGAAACACCCCCGGCTATTGCGATTCTAACCACGAAGGTTACGAAACAGAGGAAGATGAGGAAAATGCCGAAGAAGGCGAGGGCGGCGAAGGTACTGCTCCCACAGGAGCGCCAGCAACAGCAACGCCGTCAAAAGCACCTGCGGTCACCTCTGCACCAAGTTTAGAAGAATAAAAATAGGGGATGTAAAAAAAGTCCAGACCGCAAAAAGGTAGGGTTATAGCAAAAACCCTTGCTAAAAAATTAGTATTTTTCATATATAACGAAGAAAAAGATCTGAAAAGACCTTTTTCTTTTTATTTTTTACCTTTTTGCTATAAGGAAACTTCGCCTCTCGACGTACCTGTGTACGCCTTCGGGTATCCCAAAACAAGGCTTTATGCCTTGTTTTGGCTCAGTTTCCTCATTCTGGTTCTTTTTTTCCTATCCCCAAAAAAGATGGCTGTAAAAAACGATGTTTTTTACAGCCTCTTTTTATCTTAATAACCGCCGTGGTAGCCGCCATTGGTAACATTACCTTCGGTGGTTTTTGCCTTTTCTTCATTATTATTTTGTGGTTTTTTATGGTTTCGGTTCCGATTTCTCCGGTTACGATTATGATGATTTTTCTTTTCCTGCTTGGGCGCTTTCTGGTTGCTTTCTGTCAAAGACGTTTCTTCCGCAGGTTCTAAAATTTTCTCATCTTCCCACTCCGGCTCAGCAATGGTCTCCTCCTGAGAATCTACTTCCGGTCTGGGTCCTCCCCAACCTTTTTTATGGAGAGGGGAAATTTCTTCTACCTTATAAGTTTCAAACTGAAAACTTTCCTCACCCGGTTCCTGAAACTTAACTCTTACCTCACCTTTTAAGGTGGCAATATCATTCACCACACCGTCACCCTTGGGGGTATGAACTTTTTCACCTTTTCTGGGCAGACGCTGTAACATATCTTCATAAACGTTTTGTTCATATTGAAGGCAGCACATCAGTCTGCCGCAAACCCCGGAAATTTTAGTGGGGTTTAAGGAAAGTTCCTGTTCCTTTGCCATCTTAATAGATACCGGATGGAAGTCATTTAAAAAGCCGCTACAACAGAGATATCTGCCACAGATACCATAACTGCCCAACTGTCTTGCTTCATCCCTTACGCCAATCTGGCGAAGTTCGATTCGGGTCTTAAAGACACTGGCAAGAGATTTGACCAAATCTCTGAAGTCTACCCGTCCGTCTGCGGTAAAATAGAAAAGAATTTTGCCTCGGTCAAAGGTATATTCCACATCCACCAACTTCATTTCTAATTTATGTTCCGCAATCTTTTGGACAGCCAAATCAAAGGCCTCTTTTTCTTTTTCTTTGTTGGCTTCCACCTGTTTAAAATCTTCCTCCGTGGCAATTCTGATAACCGGCTTCAAAGGGGAAACCAGTTCCGATTCCTCTACCATTTTATTAGGAATGACTACTTTACCCATCTCCACGCCGTGGGTGGTTTCTGCCAATACATAGTCACCGCTCTTTGCCGTTACCCCTTTGGGGTCAAAATAATAGGCTTTGCCGGTATTTTTAAATTTAACTCCGAGTATTTCTACCATGGATTTCCTCCCAATATTCTGTCACCATACAAAGTACAGCCGCAGAATAGTTTACATTTTGTTCTATCATTTTCTGGTAACGAACGGTAATTTCATTTAACCTTAGTGCCGATTCCCTCGGCAGTTTGTGGCTGAACCGTTCCAGTTCCTTTTCTTTATCGCCATTGATAAGCGGAATGTCCAAAAGCCGCAACTTTCGGTTCATCACATCCCTGCCCCAACTGAGAAGCACCTCTAAAATCAAAGAAATATCTGCTTTGTTCTGCTTTAAAAACTTTACAAAATCATACAGTTCCTTATAGGTGCCGTCGAGAATTGCAGAAAAATGTTTCAGGGTTTCTTCCCGCAATTCTGTGGCTTCCTCATCTTCTAACAATTCTAAGGCCTTGCCAATGGCACCGCCACTTAAAATTGCTAATTGTCCGGCTTTATTTTTTGCAATCTGCCGGTTTTCTATCAAAAACTTTTCCACCTGTTCCGCCAAAACCGGTTGGGTCCTGAGCACCTGTGCCCTGGACAAAATGGTAGGCAGAAAAGCATTGGCGTTTTCTGCCAACAACAAAATCACACAATATGCCGGTGGTTCTTCTAACACTTTTAAAAGGCTGTTCTGTGCCGGCGCCTGCATACTGTCTGCCATAGGCATAATATAAACCTTTTTCTCCCCTGCATAAGGCCTGATATAGGCATCTTTTTTCATGGCCCGCACCGTTTCAATCAGCACATTTTCCTGCTTTTTGATAGGGTCATACCATTGATTGGTTACGATGGTAAAGTCAGGGTGGGTTTCCGGGGTTTCTGCCCCTAACAATTCTGCCGCAAAGGCTTTTGCCAAAGTCATTCTGCCGGTTCCCCGATTGCCCTCTATGATATAAGCATGACCAATCCGGTCTGTTTTAAGAGCCTGCCCCAATAAGTTCCGGGCTGTTTCGTTACCGATTACGTTATTCAGGGACAATCTCCTCACCTCACCATTACTCTGCTATCACAAAAATTTCTTCTGCCACGCCGGTTTTTTCGCAATATGCCAAGGTTTCCTCATCCAACTGTTGCCCCGGCAAAACCATCGCCGCACCCGGCGGACAAACCGAAACCACATCGGCAGAAACTCTGTCTTTTGCCTTTTGTAAAGGCAACTTCTCCCGCAGTGCCATATAGGCATCCCGAGGATTTTTGACTATTCGGGGCATCGGCAATGGTAACATTTTCTCTTGTTCCCCCAACTTACTATCATAAGAAAGTAAGGCTTTTTCCAATAATGCCAAGTCTTCTTTGGTGTTGAAAACACTAACCACCAAAACCAAATGATAATCGTCTGCCATTTCGGGATAGATGCCAAAATTTTCTTTTAATTGTTCTGCCACCTGATAGCCGGAAAATCCTGTTTTCCTGACATCCGCTACCATCCGTGTGATATCTTTGTTTCCCTTATCAAAAAAAGTAATTACGCCTTTTTTCATTACTTTTTCTTGCAAGGCAAAAATTTCTTCTATGCATTCCGACAATCTTTCTTCTCCTCGCTCTGCCATAAAGAAAATACTTTCATCCAGAGCACTGAGCAAAAGATATGAGGGGCTTGTGGTCATCAAAATCCGCAAGGCAGATTTGACCGCATCGGGAGAAATCAAACTCTCTTTACCAAGGTGCAAAAGTGAAGTCTGTCCCAACGTCGGCAATGTTTTATGGGCGCTTTGGATACAGCTGTCCGCCCCCTGAGAAAGTGCGGTATCCGGCAACTTTTCAGAAAAGACAAAGTGGGCACCGTGCGCCTCATCCACAATCAAAAACTTTCCTTTTTGGTGAAGCAGGTCTGCAATCTTTTTAAGGTCACTACAAACCCCATAATAGGTGGGGCTGGTCAGAACCATACCGATAATCTCAGGTTCTTTTTCCAGGGTTTCTTCCACCGCACGGGGAGAAATACCCAGGTATATTCCATCTTCCCTATCAAATTCAGGGGCGAGAAAAACAGGTTCCCCGCCGGTTAATACCAGCGCATTTACCACCGCCTTATGACAGGTGCGGTCCAGTAAAATTTTATCACCGGGCTTCACACTTGCCAAAAGAGCCGCCTCTAACCCTAAGGTACTTCCTCCGGTCAGGAAGAAACTCTTTCCGCTACCAAAAATTTGGGCGGCATTTTCTTCTGCCGTCTTTAAAATCCCTTGTGGGTTTTGCAAATCATCAGTTTCTTCAAATTCTGTCACATCCAGAGAGAAAGCATCTTCCTTCCAATCGACAGAAAGACCTTTCCCCCCTTTGTGCCCGGGAATATGAAAACTGACACAGTCTTTTTTAGAAAACTTTTTTAATTCCTGATAAAGGGACATTTAGAACGCAACCGCCTTACGGATATATTCTACCAAATCATCAATCTTCACACGTTCTTGTTCCATACTGTCGCGGTGACGAATGGTTACGCTGCCGTCTTCTTCGGAATCAAAGTCATAGGTGATGCAAAAAGGTGTACCGATTTCGTCCTGACGGCGATATCTTTTACCGATGCTGCCCGCATCGTCAAACTCACAGTTAAATTCTGCAGCCAGTTTAGCAAATGCTTCTCTTGCCGGATCGGACAGTTTCTTGGAAAGGGGCAGAACTGCCGCCTTCACCGGTGCCAAAGCCGGATGAAATCTGAGCACGGTACGAACATCGTTCTTTTCAGCATCAATCACTTCTTCGTCATAGGCTTCCACCAAAAATGCAAGGGTAACACGGTCTGCACCCAAAGAGGGTTCTACACAGTAAGGAACATACTTCTCGCCGGTTTCCGGATCGTTATATTCCATCTTCTCACCGCTATGATTGGCGTGTTGCTTTAAGTCAAAATCAGTTCTGTCTGCGATACCCCAAAGTTCGCCCCAACCAAAGGGGAACATAAATTCGATATCGGTGGTAGCATTGCTGTAATGGGAAAGTTCCTCCGGGTCATGGTCACGGAGTTTTAAGTTTTCTTCCGCAATGCCCAAGGAGAGCAGGAAGTTTTTACAGTAATCTTTCCAGTAAGCGAACCACTCTAAATCGGTGCCGGGTTTACAGAAGAATTCCAGTTCCATCTGTTCAAATTCTCTGGTACGGAAGGTAAAGTTACCCGGGGTAATCTCGTTTCTGAAAGATTTACCAATCTGACCGATACCAAAGGGAACCTTTTTTCTGGAGGTACGTTGTACGTTCTTAAAGTTTACAAAGATACCCTGTGCTGTTTCCGGACGAAGGAAGATTTCGTTCTTGCTATCCTCGGTAACGCCCTGGAAGGTTTTGAACATCAAGTTAAACTTCCGGATATCGGTAAAGTTGTGCTTACCACAGTTAGGACAAGCCAGTTCCTTTTCTTTGATGAATTCCATCATCTTTTCATCAGACCAACCATCAGCCGATACGCCGGCAGCATCCTCAATCAGTTTATCGGCACGAAATCTGGTTTTACATTCTTTACAGTCCATCAAGGGGTCAGAAAATCCGCCAACGTGACCGGAAGCAACCCAAGTTTCCGGATTCATTAAGATAGCCGCATCCAAACCTACGTTGTAGGGGCTTTCCTGCACGAACTTCTTCCACCATGCTTTTTTCACGTTGTTTTTAAATTCTACACCTAAAGGACCGTAATCCCAAGTATTTGCCAGACCGCCATAGATTTCGGAACCGGCATAAACAAAGCCACGCCCTTTACAAAGCGCAACGATTTTCTCCATTGTTTTATCGGTATTTTTCATCTCTATCAACCTTTCTTTTCGGTGGTTTTATCGCTTTATTTTTCTGTAATGACATCAAAATAAACTATGACACCTTATTATACTATATTTTTTTCATAAATTCAAGTCTTATTTCTGGGAAAATAGGTTTATTTCTCTTTGTTTTTGCATAAGGATAAAAGGACAAATTTCCTTTTCCGGGGTGATACTATGATGAACGTGATTTGGGGCGGTATGATTTTGGTTTCCTTGATTCTTTCTGTCTTCACCGGGCAGTTGGAAGAAACCGCCGCAGCGGCCGTTACCGGTGCCGTGGGTGCCGTAGACCTTTGCTTTGCCCTTTTGGGAATCATCTGTCTTTGGACCGGTCTTTCTAAAATTGGGGAACGTGCCGGACTGATTAAATTACTGAGCAAACTTCTGCGCCCCGTTTTAAAACCCCTCTTTCCTCGTCTCTCACCTGACAGTCCCGCCTACGGCAGTATAGTCATGAACGTGGTGGCAAATCTTTTTGGAATGGGAAATGCCGCAACACCCCTTGGCATCAAAGCCATTGGTGATTTAGCCAAAGAGAATAAACACAGGCGGATTGCCTCTGACGAAATGTGTATGCTGGTGGTTTTAAATACTGCCTCCATTCAGCTCATCCCTACCACCTTAATTTCCCTCCGGCAAACTTATGGTTCTGCCGCACCCGGAGAAGTCATCGC
Source organism: Ructibacterium sp. (assembly GCA_045544295.1). GTDB lineage: Bacteria > Bacillota > Clostridia > Monoglobales > Monoglobaceae > Ructibacterium. Next base: position 9,511 of record JAZPYU010000070.1, read on the forward strand.
ACCCATTTGGTTGGTGAGTATCGCCGCCTTAGGGGTAGGGGTTTTCACCGCAAAATGGTTAGAAAGGAGGACCCGCCTATGACCGTCATATCTACCTTTGCCATTCCGCTTCTTATCATCCTTTTTGTGGCTGCGGGGCTGATTCGGCGGGCGGGGGTTTATGACTGTTTTATTGAAGGCGCCAAAGACGGATTACAAAGCACTGTGGGCATTATCGCACCGCTGATTGGCTTGATGGTTGCCATTCATATGTTCCGGGCAAGCGGAGCGTTAGAACTCCTTGGCACCTGCCTTGCACCGGTATTAAACCGGTTTCATATTCCGGCAGATATACTGCCCCTTGCCCTGCTCCGTCCCATTTCCGGTAGCGCTTCTACCGCCATTGTCACCGATATTTTTCAAAATATCGGTCCCGATTCTCCGGCAGGGAAGATTGCTTCTGTTATGATGGGTTCCACCGAAACCACCTTTTATACCATTGCCGTTTATTTTGGTGCGGTGGGCATCAAAAAAAGCAGGCATACTCTGCCTGCCGCCCTGATGGCAGATGCCACCGGAATTTTATTATCTATTTTGGTTGCCCAAAAATTGCTATAAAAAAGTCCTCCGATTTGCGGAGGGCTTTTCTTATTCTGCTTTTTCGTTTATAGCGTCAATACAGGTTTTGCACACCTTTTTGTTGCCAAAATCAACCAAATCTTCTCCGCCACCGCAGAAAACACAGGTGGGTTGGTATTTCTTCAAAATAACCATCTCTTCTTCCACATAAACTTCCAACGGGTCACCGGGCTTAATCTGGAGTACATTCCGCAATTCCTTAGGCAATACAAATCTACCCAATTCATCTACATTTCTTACAATTCCTGTTGCTTTCATTGATGCTGTCACCACGCCTTTCCCATAATTGGTTTTATTTTATGACAACATTATACCCTTACACCCAAAATTAGTCAATAAAAATTTCCTTTTTTTGTAAATTTTCATTTTTTTATTTGGATTTGTGTCACCACGTGCAACCGGGGAAGGTCTTCCCGCCAGTTTCTGTCTTCCCATTGGTTTTCCGCAAAGCAACGCTTCCTTACTACCCGCCCAATGCCGAAAATATCACAACCAAGATACAAGGTCTCTTGCAGAAAAAGTTTGCTTTCTTCTTCCAAGACCGCCTTTAATATCTCACGGTCCGATTCCTGACCATAAATCAAATTCGCTTCCAACTGTAATTGGAAAGATACGTTGTTTTCTTCCAACGTGATTTCAGCAGGGCGCCTTGTGGTGACGGAAAAAGAAGAGTTTCCCGCATTCACCGTAATCACTCTTGCCTTGCCGGAGAAAATTTGATAAAGCATAGCCTCTCTGGGTTCCCGCTCTGCCACCAACGTTCCGTCCCGGAAAATTCCCATCCCCATCAATTTTTCTTTATCTGCCACCGGCAAGACCGGATCCCAGCCTTTGTCTGTCCCCCGGGAAACAAACTCTCTCAATTCTACCACCGGGGCATAGGGAGTATTTTTATTTTGAAAAAGCAGTTCATAATATCGGGCGGTACTTCTTTCCAGTGTAGGCTTTACCCCGGAAAGAAATCCGTAGGCAGACTCCGTCAGGCAAAGATTGGTACTGGGACGGATTTCCTGCTCCCGAAAGAGCAGGGAGGCGTGTTCTAAAATTCCTTCCTCTGCCACCGTTTTGGAAAAGGCAATCAATTTAAGATGGGAGAAATCCGGCTCCTTGCTGAGATGACTTTTTAATCGATTGACCGCAGTATAAAAATTCTCTGCATCAATGCGGATATTGGTTACCGTCTTGTTTTCCGGCGGGGCTTTCTCTTCTTCCTCATTTTCTTCTTCCATATTCCCACCCAATTCTAATGGGTTGGAAAGTTGAAAGGTGTACCGATAGCCTTCTTCTGCTACATCAATCCCCAAGGCAATGGCATAGGCAGATTCTTCTACTTCTCTGCCGTCATAGCAACCGGTCAGGGTTAATCCCGTCACCAAACAAAGGAAAATCGCCACAGCCTGCTTGGGCATCTTTCTTTTTCCCAATGCAGACTTAAAAAGATAAATTGCCATGGACAAATAGAGAATTCCCGATGTCATTAACGCCACCAAATAGACCGCATCCAGTCTTGACCAGAATTTCCCAAAATAGGCAGACTTGGTCAAAGGATAAATCAGGTTATTGGAAACATCGCTGAGTTCCGGCGAATGGGACATAGAAGATACCAAAATCAAAAGGAAATTCCAAAGCACCCCAAGGGACGCCCCCATCATCACCGTTTTTGTAGTTTTTACTTCGGCTCTGCACCGGGGAAGCAAAGGAAAGACAAGAAAAATATCCATATACAAAAACAAGACAGAAAGTCCTTTTCCAAAAATGCTGTCTGCTCCGTTACCCAGCCAAGGCGCTAAATAAGCAGGTTCTGCATATTGAAGACCTACCATAGCGATAGCAAACAAGACGGCGCCAACCACCGGCACCGCAAGAGAATGCATTCGCCAGACGGCTCTGCCACCTGAAAACACAGTGACCCCTGCGCCAAGCAAAAGGAAAAATCCCAAAAACCACGCCGGGGAACGGGGATATGCCACCTCCTGCAAAACCCCAATAAATTCCCTAAGCGCCCACAGAGACGAGAACAACCAATAAATGGCTAAAAACTTATTCCCAACGCCCTTGATTGTTTTGCCCATCACCAACCAAGGGCGATATTTTTCTAAAAGCCAAAGCACCAACCAAAGTCCCGCCAAAAAAACCACACCGGTAAAAAGGATGGTCAACCATCCGGCCGTACCGCTGATTTCTGCTATTTGTTTGGGGTAGGTGGTAAAGATTTTGTAAAAACAACTATGAAAAACCAAACATCCTAATTCCCATTTACCTACATACTTTTTGGGACTCACTAAGCATCCTCCCCTTTCTTATCTTGTAGCCACTTACGACTGATGTGGGGTTGTTTGACCGGGTTTTGTGTCTTTAAATTCCGGGGTCTTAATTCTTTCTTCCAGATGGGTTTAATCAAAAGGCTTCCCCAGACGGAATCTCCATTTTTAGGGGTCAATGGAGAAAAGAAAGGTACTCCAAAGGTTTCGGATGCCGCCAGGATACTGCTGGTGATAAAGGTTCCGCAAACAATACCTAAAAGTCCTGCCAAACCGCCCAAAATAATATAAATCAGTTGCATCAGGGAAATGGACCGGGAAAGGCTGACAGAGGGTGTGGCAAAACTGCCAAGCCCCGCAAGGGAAACCACAATAATCAAAAGGGGGCTGACAATGTTTGCCTCTACCGCCGCCTGCCCTAAAATCAAACCACCGATAATGCCTAAGGTTGCCCCTACCGGACTGGGCACCCGGATGGAGGCTTCTTTGATTAATTCAAACGCCAACGTCATCAGGATGAGTTCTGCCACCAAAGGAAAGGGTACCGGTTCCCGACTTGCCTCAATGGCAAGGAGAAGTTCTGTTGGAAGCATCTCGTGATGATAAAGGAGCACCGCTACGAATAACCCCGGCAGAAAGGTTGCCAAAAAGACCCCCAAAATCCGAATTATCCGCATAAAATTTGCCTCGGAGACCCGAACATAGTTGTCCTCTGCCGCCTCTACCAAATCCGTTGCGGTGGTAGGAAGTACCAAAGCAAAGGGACTTCCCTGTAACAGCAAAACCACCTTGCCCTCTGCCAAAAGAGCGGCGGCACGGTCAGGACGCTCGGTTTTTAGGGTATGGGTCATAGGAAAAAAAGTTTTATCTTCCAAAAGCATTTCCACGTCACCGGAAGAAAAGACATAAGAAACATCAATTTCTAAAAGCCGACGACGAATTTCTGCTACCAACTTTTCATTGGTAACCCCACGAAGGTATAACAAAGCACAAGGGGTTTGGCTTTCCTTTCCCACAGGAATATTTTCGGCAATCAACTCCGGTGTTTTTAGGATTTTACGAATTAACGCCACATCAGTCATTAAAATCTCGTTAAAAGCCTCCTGAGGTCCGGACAGACTTGCCTCCCGAATGGGTTGTCCAACCCCTCTGCCGTCCCAGCCTTTTACATCGGCAGAAAAAGCGCCGGCAACACCGTCCACAAAAATCACACAATGGCCAAAGGTAACATCCCTTGCCACCTCCTGAAAATCTTTCAAGGTGGACATAGGTCCAATGGGCATCATCTTTTTTAATATGGTTTCTTCCCGATTGCCAGATCGTTTTTCCTTGTTGCCGCTTTGCAAAAGACTTCGCATCAAATCCCGATTGATAAAATTTTTGTTGGTCATCCCATCATAAAAAATCAGAAAGGCATCCACACACCCATCTGCAAACTGAATTTGAAAATCCCGCAACTTGAAATCAAAATTTTTCTCCGTTTCGTACTGCGCCTTGATATACGCCCGATTCTCCGCCACAGACGTGCTGATTTTGATTTTTTCTGTCATAGTTTCACCCCTTTGCCAATTATGTCTATCTTTTCCATTTTTGTGAAAATTATACCCGGAGAAATTCTTGGCAAACGACAAAATTCGACAACGGTTTTTGCTGTCCATCGGTATAATAAAGATAATAAAGGAGTTATTACTATGAAAGAACGCTATATTACATTGGCCGGCGATGCCAGTGCAGAAATCATAGAAAAACGGTCACGCTTTATTGCGACGGTAAAGCCGGTGGAAACCGAGGCAGAGGCGTTGGCATTTTTAAACGACCTTCGGCAAAAGTATTGGGATGCCACCCATAACGTCTATGCCTATATTTTAGAAGAAAACCAACTTGCCCGATACAGCGACGATGGTGAGCCGGGCGGTACGGCAGGGATGCCGGTTTTGGATATTTTACGGCGGGAAGGTCTTTCCAACTTAATCGTTGTGGTGACCCGTTATTTTGGCGGAACGTTACTTGGTACCGGCGGTCTGGTACACGCCTATTCCAAATCTGCCAAAGCGGGGATTGAGGCTGCCGGAAAGTTTGAAATGATACTTTGCAAAGAACTGATTTTGGATTGCGAATATACCCTTTGGGGGATTTTGCAGAACCAACTGTCTAAATTTCCGGACATCATACAAGGAGAAGCACTTTATACCGATAGGGTCCGTCTGCCCCTTTATCTGCCGGTAGGCGAAGTGGAGACTTTTTCTCATCATATGATTGATCAGTTAAACGGGCAGATTACCATTTCCCAAGGGGAAGAAAAGTATTGCGGAAGAAAGTTAAAAAATGGTTGACATTTTTAAAATTCTGTGTTAGAATACCCCTTGTGCTGGTGTAGCTCAATTGGCAGAGCAGCTGATTTGTAATCAGCAGGTTGCGGGTTGGAGTCCCATCACCAGCTCCAGAATCCTCATTCGTATGA
>JAZPYU010000071.1:0-5850 GCA_045544295.1 Ructibacterium sp.
TGCGGTATCGCAGCCGGCGCAAGACCGGTTATGAATGCCTTTATGGAAGAGATTGCAAAGCGTGGTCTGGATAATGTAACCGTAACTCAGACCGGTTGTATCGGTATGTGCCGGTTAGAACCTATCGTTGAGATTTTAGAACCGGACAAAGAAAAGGTTACTTATGTAAAAGTAAGTCCTGAAAAGGTTGCGAAGATCGTTGCAGATCACATCGTAAATGGTAAGCCGGTTGCAGAATATACCATTGGTGCGGCAGAATAATGCAAACTCCTGCCATAAGGCAGAAACAAGAAAGGATGGAATAACATGGATTTAGCCAGAGGACACGTCCTGGTTTGTGGTGGTACCGGTTGTACCTCTTCAGGAAGTGAACAAATTATCAAAGAATTAGAAGCCCAACTGAAAGCCAACGGGCTGGAAAAAGAAATTAAAGTAGTAAAAACCGGTTGTTTTGGTCTTTGTGCATTAGGTCCGATTATGATCGTATATCCGGAGGGTGCATTCTACAGCCGTATTGAAGTGAGCGATGTAAAGGAAGTTGTGGAAGAACACCTGCTGAAAGGTCGTATCGTAAAGCGTCTTTTATATGATGAAACCGTTCAGGAAGGTACCGATGAAATCAAGGGTATCAACGAAGTGCAGTTCTATGAAAAGCAGATGCGTATCGCTCTGAGAAACTGTGGTGTGATCAACCCGGAAGAAATCGATGAGTACATCGCATTTGATGGTTATAAAGCATTAGGTAAAGTATTGACCGAAATGCAACCCCAGGAAGTTATCGATGTAATCAAAGAATCCGGTCTTCGTGGCCGTGGTGGCGGTGGTTTCTCTACCGGTACCAAATGGCAGTTTACTGCCGGTGCACAGGGCGAAGAAAAGTTCGTTGCTTGTAACGCGGACGAGGGTGACCCCGGTGCATTTATGGACAGAAGTATCTTAGAGGGTGACCCCCACAGTGTTATCGAAGCAATGGCAATTGCAGGTTACGCTGTTGGTGCTAACCAGGGTTACATCTACATTCGTGCAGAGTATCCGATTGCGGTACAACGTCTGCAAATTGCGATTGATCAGGCAAAGGAATACGGTCTCTTAGGTAAGAATATCTTTGGTACCGACTTTTCCTTTGATTTGGAACTGCGTCTGGGCGCAGGTGCATTCGTATGTGGTGAGGAAACCGCACTCTTAACCTCTATTGAAGGTAAGCGTGGTGAACCCCGTCCCCGTCCTCCGTTCCCGGCTGTTAAGGGTCTGTGGATGCGTCCTACCTTGCTCAATAACGTAGAAACCTACGCTAACATCTGCCAGATTATCTTAAACGGTGCAGATTGGTTTAAGCAAATCGGTACCGAGAAGAGTAAGGGTACTAAGGTATTCGCTCTCGGTGGTAAGATTAACAACACCGGTCTGGTGGAAGTTCCTATGGGTACTACCCTGCGTGAAATCGTAGAAGAAATCGGTGGCGGTATTCCCAACGGCAAGAAGTTCAAGGCTGCACAAACCGGCGGTCCTTCCGGCGGTTGTATCCCTGCAAGTCTGATGGATACTCCTATCGACTACGATTCCTTGACCGCTATCGGTTCTATGATGGGTTCCGGTGGTTTGATCGTTATGGACGAAGACAACTGTATGGTTGATATCGCGAAGTTCTACTTAGAATTCACCGTAGATGAATCTTGTGGTAAGTGTACTCCTTGTCGTGTAGGTACTAAGAGACTTTACGAAATCCTTGATAAGATTACCAAGGGTCAGGGTACCTTAGAAGATTTGGATAAGTTAGAAGAATTGGCAATGAGCATCAAGACCGGCTCCCTCTGTGGTTTGGGTCAATGTGCTCCTAACCCTGTTCTCTCTACTCTGCAATACTTCAGAGATGAATATGTTGCTCACGTTGTTGACAAGAAGTGTCCTGCCGGCGTATGTAAAGACCTGCTCTCTTACACCATCATTGCTGATAAATGTAAGGGCTGTAGCGCTTGTTCCAGAGTTTGTCCTGTTGGTGCAATCTCCGGCGAAATCAAGAACCCGTTTGTGATTGATACGGCTAAATGTATCAAGTGTGGTGCTTGTATGGACAAGTGTAAGTTTGACGCTATTGTGAGACAATAAGAAAGGGGGACGAGAGAAATGGAAAATGTAACTTTAAAAATTAACGGCCAGGACGTTACCGTTCCTGCCAATTATACCATTTTACAGGCGGCTCGTGAGGTTGGCATTGATATTCCTACCCTGTGTTACCTGAAAGACGTTAGTCAGACCGGTTCCTGCCGGATGTGTGTGGTTGAAATCAAAGGTGCACGTGCCCTGCAGGCTGCTTGTGTGTACCCTGTTTCCGAAGGTTTGGAAGTATTCACCAACACCGCAAAGGTGCGTCGTTCCCGGAAGATTACCCTGGAACTGCTTCTTTCCAACCACGACAGAAAGTGTCTGACTTGTGCAAGAAATAAGAACTGTGAACTCCAGACTTTAAGTGAAGAACTGGGTATCACTGATATCAGTTTTGAAGGCGTTCGTAACGAATACGAGATTGACGATATGTCTCCCTCTATCGTACGTGACAACAACAAGTGTGTACTTTGCCGTCGTTGTGTCAGCGCTTGTAAGACCATCCAGACCGTTGCTGTTATCGATGCAACCGAGCGTGGTTTTAACACCACCATCGCAAGTCCTTTTGATATGTCTTTGGGCGAAGTTCCCTGTGTGAACTGCGGTCAGTGTATCGTGGCTTGTCCTACCGGTGCTCTGCGTGAAAAGGATAATACCGCAGATGTTTGGAAGGCTCTTGCTGATGAAGATAAGGTTGTTATCGTACAGACTGCTCCTGCTGTTCGTGCAGCATTGGGTGAAGAATTTGGTATGCCCATCGGCACTCCGGTTACCGGCAAGATGGCTGCTGCTCTGCGCAGACTGGGCTTTGATAAGACCTTTGACACCGATACCGGTGCAGACCTTACCATCATCGAAGAAGGTAGTGAGTTAATCTCCAGAATTCAAAACGGTGGAAAACTGCCGATGATTACCTCTTGTAGCCCTGGCTGGATTAAGTTCTGTGAGCATAACTTCCCGGATTTCTTAGATAATCTGTCTACTTGTAAATCTCCTCACCAGATGTTTGGTGCTATCATTAAGAGTTTCTATGCTGAAAAGCACGGCATTGATCCTAAGAAGATTGTAACCGTTTCCGTAATGCCTTGTGTTGCGAAGAAGTTTGAAAGCAGCCGAGAGGAAATGGAAGCAAATGGTTTAAGAGATGTAGATATCGTTATCTCCACCAGAGAACTTGCTAAGATGATCAAAGAAGCAGGTATCAAGTTTGCAGAACTTCCCGATGAGAAGTTTGACAATCCCTTTGAGGAAGCCAGCGGTGCCGGCGTTATCTTTGGTGCAACCGGTGGTGTTATGGAAGCGGCTCTTCGTACCGTAGCAGAAAAATTGACTGGCAAGGAACTGGATTCTATCGAATTCGAGCAGGTTCGTGGTACCGAGGGTATCAAGACCGCAGTTGTTCCCGTTGGCGATTTGAACGTTCGGGTTGCTATTGCACACGGTTTGGGTAATGCTCGTAAACTCTTAGAGAGCATCAGAAATGGTGAAGCAGAGTACGACTTTATCGAAATTATGGCTTGCCCCGGCGGTTGTGTTACCGGTGGCGGTCAGCCTATCGTTCCTGCAAGAACCCAGATGGGCATTGACTTAAAGAAAGAACGTGCAAAGGCACTTTACAGCGAAGATGTAAAGGCTCCTATCCGGAAGAGTCATTTGAACCCGGATATCACTATGCTTTATGAAGAATTCCTGGGCGAACCCGGAGGTCATAAAGCACACGAACTGTTGCACACCCACTATCAGGCACGCTCCAAGTTCTAAAATGTTTATTGATACCGCCGAAACAGAAACTGTTTCGGCGGTATTTCCGTGCTTAGAAAGGAATGACAAAAGATGAGTCAGACTATGGTAAGAGATTTAACCAAGGGAAATGTGGCAAAGTTGTTGTTGCAATTTGCCTTCCCGCTTTTTCTTTCCAATGCCTTGCAGGCAATTTATAATATTGTGGATATGATGGTGGTAGGTAGATGTATCGGCGGTGCCGGTATGTCGGCGGTTTCCATCGGCGGTGATATTCTGAACCTTTTGACCTTTCTGGCAATGGGATTTTCCTCTGCCGGTCAGGTGCTGATTGCGCAGGACGTAGGCGCTAACCGGTTTGATGGAGTAAAGCGTACCATTGGTACCATGTTCAGTTTCCTTTTGATAGCGTCCATCACGATGTCCATCATTTGCTTTGCTATTCGGGAACCTATCCTTGGTTGGCTCAATACCCCTAAGGAATCCTATCAATATACCATGGATTATATGGTTACCTGTATCATTGGCTTGGTCTTTATTTACGGCTATAATATTGTCAGTGCTATCCTCCGTGGTATGGGTGATAGTAAACGTCCCTTTGTTTTTGTTGTAGTTGCCGCTATCTTGAATATTATTTTAGATATTATCTTTGTTGCCTATATGCATATGGAAGTTTTTGGCGCAGCTTTGGCAACGGTGATTGGTCAGGGCGTTAGTTTTGTGGCGTCTATGATTTATCTTTATCAAAATCGGGAAAGTTTCTGCTTTGACTTTAAATTGAAAAGTTTTAAGATCGAAAAGAAAACGCTGAAACGGATTGTTGCCTTAGGTGTGCCTATGGCAATTCAGGCGGCGGCGGTCAGCCTTTCCAAAACAATCCTGATGGCTTGGATCAATCTATATGGTGTTGTATTCTCTGCCCTTGCGGGTATTTATAATAAAATCAATGTGATGAGCGCCATTGTATCCCAATCTTTCACCACGGCGGGAAGCGCCATGGTTGGGCAGAACTTAGGCGCCAAAAAGGATGAGAGAGTACCGGCAATTTTAAAGACGGTCAACACTTGTTCTATGATCATTACCATACTACTCACCGTGATTATGGTGTGCTTCTCGTCTCAGGTTTTTGGTGCATTTACAGGGGATGAGGGTGTTCTTGCCGTGGCAGGAATTTTGGTGGCACCCATTATCTTAAATTTCTTTGGTAGTGCTACCAGAAGTGTAAGTTTCTCACTCATTAACGGTTCCGGTAACACCAAGTTAAATCTTGCTGTTGCAATTATCGATGGTATCATCAGTAGAATTGGTATTGCGGCGCTCCTTGGTTTTGGTTTGGGAATGGAATGTTTAGGCTTTTGGTACGGGGATGCCATTGCGGGTTTTGTCCCGATTATGATTGGCTTAACCTTCTTAATCTCCGGCAAGTGGCGAACAACTCCAAAAGAGAGAAAAGAGGAGGAATAGCGTATGGCGGTTGTTGCACAAACTGTCGGAATTACTGCAATGTGTGTGCTGATATTTTCATTCCAATGTAAAAAGAACAGAAACTTGATTTTAATGCAAGGCCTTGGCGGATTGTTGTTTGCTCTTAACTATCTGCTGTTGGGGTCTTTACCCATGTTATGCGGTGGTTACCGCATTTACCTATGAGAGCCTCTGGACCTTGGTTCTTTTATCCGCTCAGTTTTCAACCACTTATTATTTTTGGTATAAAGATGGTGCAGCAATCCGAAAGAACCGTCTTTTCTTTGCCTCTCCTATCTGGCTGATCAACAATATTTTTATTACCTTTACCATTGGAGGAATTCTTTGCGAAATTTTTTGTATGGCATCTACCATTATTTCTTTTATCCGCTTCCGCAAAACCGGCTTTACAGCCTAAATTTATAAAATTGTTATCGTAGGGGGCGGCGTCCTCTGTCAAGAGTAACATAGGTAACAACTGTGCAAGCACATAGGTAACACTTTTATAGTCTTGCAATAAATCTATTTATTCGTGTACCTGAA
>JAZPYU010000072.1:0-6010 GCA_045544295.1 Ructibacterium sp.
GCCTTTACTTTATTTGGAGGTTCTGGAATTATTGCTTATATTATTGCCGCAATTATGATACCGGAAGAGGTTTAATTACCGGAGCAACAGTTATTATTGGAGTGAAATTATGGAAATAAACGAATACCTTACTTGGTTAACCCATGAAACAGGCTTAAGCGGTGCGGAAGAACCATTGGCACAACTGCTGTGCGAAGAATTGAAAAAAATGGGTTTAAAAGCCGAAGTAGATTCCTATGGGAACGTGCATGGCTTTCTGAAAAATCAAGATAAGAACGCCAAAACAATGCTTTTGGAAGCCCATATGGACCAAATTGGATTGATGGTTTCTCATATTGATGAAAAAGGCTATCTGCAATTTGAAAACCTTGGCGGAGTTGATGAGCGCATTCTTCCCGGGATGGAAGTTACCATCTTTGCGGATTCCCCTATCAAAGGAATTATCGGCGGTTTTCTTCCGGAGAAAAAAGAAGAGGAAGAACAGAAAAATCCTCCTTTAAAAGATTATCGCATTGATACCGGTTTAACTTTGGAAGAAGTGAAAAGAAGAATAAAGCCCGGCGATTTTGTGCGAATTGATGGGGATACGTGCGCTTTGTTGCACCAAAGAATGTCAGGATGCGCTATGGACAATCGAGCAGGCATCGTGGCAATTTTGTGTTGTGTAAATACTTTAATCCATAAAAACAACCCTACCCACAATATTGAAGTTTTATTTTCCACCCAAGAAGAACTTAGTCTGCATGGTGCATATACGGGAATCACACCGGATTCTATCGATGTGGCAATCGCAGTTGATGTCACCCATGGTACTACACCTGATGTAAAAGGTCAAACAGGTGTTTTCCCTTTGGGAAGCGGAGCCGTGATTTGCAGAGGCCCTAACCTTCATTACGAATATACAAAACAACTGATTTCTCTGGCAAAAGAAAAGAATGTTTCACATGAAATAGAAGTTGCATCCGGAGGTAGCGGTACAACGGCGTGGGCAATTCAGACTCTTGGCATGGGTATCCCTGTGATGTTGGTTTCCATCCCTCTTCGTTATATGCACACCAATGTAGAAACCTTAGAGATCTCAGATATCAAAGCGGTTGCTGATTTACTTTGTTACGCGGCGATGGGAGGGATTGAAATTGCTTAAAGACTTGGAAAGTTGCTTTGGAGTTTCTGGTTTAGAAACGCCTGTTTCAAACTTAATTCAATCCCATTTAGAAACTTTGTGTAATAAAGTATGGTTAGATTCTATGGGAAATCTCCACGGAGAACGATATGGCAAAGGTCCTAAAATTTTACTTTGTACCCATATGGACGAACCCGGGGTTATTATTACAAAAATAACAGAGGAAGGTTATTTACGATTTGATGTGGTTGGTGGAATTTCTCCGGCATTTTTGGTTTCTAAAAAAGTTTTTATTCATGGAAAACCAGGGATTATTTCCTTAAAAGCCATCCATTTGACCAATAAAAAAGAACGGGAAATTCCTGTAAAAATTGATCAATTATTTATTGATATTGGTTGCAAAACAAAAGAAGAAGCCGACCAAATAGTTGAACTTGGCGATTACGGTATTTTTGATATACCCTACACCCCATTAGCCAATGGCTTTGTGAAAGGCAGAGCCATCGCGGGAAGAATGGGGTGTTGTGCAGTGCTAGAACTTTTAAAACAAACAAAAGATGTTCATTTACACGTTGTTTTTGCAACACAACGAGAACTTGGCAACCGTGGTATCCGAACCGCTGTATGGAACACAGACGCTGAAATCGCAATGATTTTAGACGGAATTCCAGCCAGGACTTGTTATGATACCCGTGATTCCTTGCCGGAATCCGGAAATGGAATAGGGGTTTTACGTTATACCGGTTCCGGGAGCGTAACCACTCAATTATATTCTATAACAAAACAAATAGCCACAAAAGAAAATATTCCTATCCAACCTTGTTTTAGCGAGAAAAAGGGTTCAGAAGCAGTATTGTTGGAAGAAGGCAAGGAAATCAAGATGCTCTGCCTTGGAATACCGGTACGTTACGCCAACTCGGTTGCGCCAATTGCAAATCAAAACGATATGAATTCCTCCATCCAATTGATGAAAAAAGTAATAGAAGAGGGGGTTAATTGTTTATGATAACAAAAGAAGTAGAAAGTTTACTTCAAAACCCTTTTGGTTTTTCATTGTTTTCACTTGAAACCTTAAAAAATAATCTTCCTTCACGGATTACCGATGTCTTTGACAGTATTGAGGGTGATGGCAACGGAAATTTACATTTCATCAAACAAGGAAAAGGCGAAAAGATACAAATTCTTTTTCGCTGTAATCCGATTGGGGTGCTTTTAGGTGCGCAAAAGGATGATAAATTTAGCATACAACTTTTGGGAAAGAAAAAAGAAAAAGAACTCAAACATCAAAGAGTATATCATCAAACTAAAGAAATCGGTGCCTTGCGTATAAATGAAAAATCCGAAGTTTATTTTGAAAAAATTGGTAAAATTGAAGAGGAAATTAATGGTGTTTACAAAGTAGAAAACCAAGTTTTTTGTAAAGCAGATAAACTTTACGGCTTGGAATTAAGTTCTGTATACCCACTTGTTTTGTTAGATTTCATAGCCAATAAAGTTAAAGATGGTGAAAAGCATATTTGCTTTACACTTTGGAATGAGAGTTTAAGTAAAGAAGTCGGTGGTATTGCAACTTGTAAGTCTTATGGAGCAACCAAAATCATAGTTTTTTCCAATATAAAAAGCAGTGATCAGCACCCTATCTCTCAGGGACCTTTCGTTGTTTTAAAAGATGGTTGCTATGTTGCGTCCAAAGAGACGCGTGATTTAATAAAAAGCAATTCGTCTTTACAGATTTTTGTGGGAAAAACTGATAATTTCTTAGAACAACTTAGCATCCGTTGTCATAAAGCGCAATTGTGTGGTATTTATTTACCGATTCAACAAGATAAGAGTTATGCAGAAACAATGGATTGTAACGATATTAAAAAAGCAGGTGAGTTACTGCTAAAAAATTTTCTGCATTTTTGATATAATGAACGGACAGAAAGTTGAGGATTTGATTATGCAAAACAACTTGGAAAAACAGATTTTAAAAGAAAATTTTCGCATTAGCGAGCAAACGATTTTGCGAATGGAAAAGGCAGAAATAAAATTAACTGAACAATTCCAAGAGGTAGATAAAATCGCCGCTGCCAACCAGTTAAAAGTATTAAAAGCCTTTCAAAACAACAGAGTTTCTTATGCACATTTTGGCGAAACTTCCGGCTATGGCTATGACGACTTGGGACGCGATACATTAGATAAAATTTATGCCGAAATTTTTGGTGCAGAAGACGCTTTGGTAAGACATCATATTGTTAGTGGAACACAGGCAATTGCCAGTTGTTTATACGGTGTTTTACGCCCCGGCGACAACATGGCATCCGTAGTTGGAAGCCCTTATGATACAATGGAGGAAGTTATTGGTATCAGAGGAGAGGAAGATGCCGGCTCTTTAAAAGATTTTGGCATCTCTTATTGTCAGGTAGAACTTTTGAATAACGAAAAGCCGGACTTTGAGGGAATCAAACAACTATTTTCACAAAAGAAAATTAAACTTGCATTGATTCAACGTTCCAGAGGTTATGCTTGGCGAGATTCTTTAACGGTGTCTGAAATTGGCGAAATCATTGCATGTATCAAAGGCATTGACCCAGATGTAATCTGTATGGTAGATAATTGTTATGGTGAATTTGTAGAAGAAAAGGAGCCAACTGAAGTTGGCGCCGATATTGTTGTAGGTTCTTTAATTAAAAATGCCGGTGGCAGTTTGGCGCTTAGTGGCGGCTATGTTGCCGGAAGGGCGGATTTGATAGAAAAAATTTCTTATCGTTTGACTGCTCCCGGGCTTGGACGGCATACCGGCGCCAGTCTTGGATTTAACCGAAACTTATATCAAGGATTATTTATGGCGCCGCACATTGTAGGGGAAAGTATCAAAACCGCATTGCTTTGCGCACAAATGTTCTCCGATATGGGTTTTGAGGTTTGTCCCAAACCTGATGCACCACGGAGCGATATTATTCAGGCAATCAAATTAAACAATCCGGAAAATGTCATTCGCTTCTGCCAGGCAATTCAAAAAGGGTCCCCGATTGATAGTTTTGTTACGCCGGAACCTTGGGATATGCCCGGGTACGAAAACCCTGTCATTATGGCTGCCGGAGCCTTTGTACAAGGCGCTTCTATTGAACTTTCTGCCGATGCACCAATTTGCCCACCGTATATCGCTTATATGCAGGGCGGCACTATTTATCATGGTGCAAAAATCGGTGTATTACAAGCGGTAGAAGCAATGAGCGAGGTGTAATTATGGCTAAAATATGTATACTAACAGAAACAAAAATTTGTAACAACTGTGGCGAATGTGATTATTGCGATTTAAATCCCTTTGAAAAATGCACCAACTGCGGGCGTTGTATCGATTCAGACGAAGAATATTTAGAAATTAAAATCGATAACGTGATTTTACCCGGAAAGAAGAAAAACGAAAGAAAAAATCCGTCTTAGACGGATTTTTTTAATTCTCTTCATTATTTTCTTCGGGCGGTTTTATATTCGCCAAAGGGTTGCTACGCACCGCATTCCGCATTTGATCATTGTTGATATGGGTGTAAATTTCCGTTGTTGATAGTTGTTTATGACCTAAAATTTCTTGCAAAACACGAATATCAACCCTAGATTGATGCATCAATGTTGCCGCAGTATGACGCAATTTATGAGTGGTATATTTATGAGGGTCTAACCCCAATTTTTTAACGTATTTTTCAACGGTATATTGCACCGTTCTCCGATTGATTCGTTGATTGCGCTCCGAAAGGAAGAGGGCGTATCGATCCCGTACGGTAGGAGTATGTTGGTTTCGTACCGGCATATATGCCGCAATGGCATCTAAACACGCCTGATTTAAGTAAATAGTACGTTCTTTGCCACCTTTACCAATTACTACCAAAGTATCACCACGGATATCCGTAATGTTAATATTTACCAATTCTGCCAATCGCATACCACAGTTTAAAAACAGAGTAAAGATACAATAATCTCTCTCGGAATTGCGATCTGTAACCGATTCTAATAATGCAACACTGTCTTCTAAAGTAAAATGTTTGGGCAACTGTTTTTGGGTTTTTACAGATTCCAGTTCTGCGGCAGGATTTTCACTAACCAATTGCGCCTTACTATAAAGATATTTATAAAACGATTTAAGCGATGCCGCTTTACGTGCACGGGACCTTGCAGAGTTCCCACGTACACGATTTAAATAATTCATATATTCATAAATGACTTGCAGATTAACTTCTGAAAGCATTTTTAAATCAACATCATCAATAGGGATGTCTTTAAAATCTGTTTCATAAGAAACTTTATTAAAATGAATTTTCAAAAACCGATAAAACGTCCTGATATCATAAAAATATTCATTGGCGGTTTTTTGAGACTTTCCCTGAATACTTTCTATGTAAATCAAAAAGGATGCAAGTGGTTCCGGAGCCCCGTGGTCCAAGGATTGCACAGTTTTCGCCATAGAACATCCTCCTTTAATCTTTTGCTCTTCCTCATTGCACAAAATTTTTATTTTGTGCAATGAGGTATATCTTCTTTTAGTATATCCTCTTTTGTATAACATTGCAACCATTATTTCCTTACAGTTCTTTTACAAATTATTTTTTAGAAAAAACTCTACTCCTGTTTGTACATCCAAACGATTTTCAAAAATATTTTGTAAGGTATTTAAAAACTTTTTGTTTGCAATATCTTCAGCACCATAAATCGTTATTCTTTCCGGTAGCAACAAAATTAAAATTGTAATCAGACAATCGTCCGGGTCTGCATCATAATCTTCACATTCCAAGAGAAATCTTTCCAGACAGTCTGTGGTGATGTTTTTAAATTCTTCATCATAATATTGGTATTTTCCATCTGCTTGTGCTACAACAAATAAATGACCAAAACGATACTCCTCTATTC
>JAZPYU010000073.1:0-6644 GCA_045544295.1 Ructibacterium sp.
CGCCCAAATCCATTGGCAAAGAAATCACGCTTCCGGAAGACAGCAAAGACCAGAATGTGTTATTGGATGCACTTCTGCTTCTATCCCGCCAGGTCAGCGACCGCTTGTTAGAGCAAGAACTTTTTTGCCGGACGATAACTTTAAAGGTGAAATTTTCGGATATGCAAAGCATCACCCGCTCCTATTCCGGCAAAATGATGCACCATGCCGATGACATATATCAAATTGCTAAGGAATTATTCTTACAACTGCAACTTTTTCAGCCGGTACGATTGATTGGCATTACCGCCGGAAATCTTTCAGATTCCGGCTACGAACAACTTCATTTTAAAGATATGGAAGATACCCAATCGCAAAAAGAAGAATCCCTGAACAAGGTGGTAACCTCACTCAGGGACACGTATGGCAAAAATAAATTAAAAACCGCCAAGGAACTGATGGCAGAACAACATCTGAAAAAACGATACCAAGACGACTGGGAAAGCGAAGAATAATCCTTTATTCTTCTGCTAATTTTCTCTTAATCCGTTGCAGGGCATTATCAATAGACTTGGGTGCACGGTCCAGTTCTACGGCGATTTCCTGATAGTTCATACCGCCTAGATAAAGTGACAATACCGTCTGTTCTAAACTGCTGAGTTTTTGTGCGATTTCCGACTCTAAGGTTTCTGCCTTTTCCCGTCTTAAAATCATTTCTTCCGGGTCTATGGCGTCCCGCTCTGCCAGTAAATCTACCAAGGTTCTTTCGGATTCATCTTCATAGACAGGACTACTCAAAGAAACGTAAGAATTCAGGGGCAAATGCTTCATCCTTGCCGCCGTCTTTACCGCAGTAATAATCTGACGTTTGATACACATTTCCGCAAAACCACGGAAGGAAGCCTGATAAGTGGCATCAAAATCACGAATGGCTTTAAAAAGCCCAATCATTCCCTCTTGTACCAAATCCTCTTTATCGGCACCGGCAAGATAATAAAGTTTGGCTCTGGCACGAACCAGATTTTTATATTTGGCAAGGATAAATTCGGTGGCTTGTTTGTCGCCCTCCGCAGACAGTTCTACCACCTGTTCATCTGCCAAATCTTCATAACGTAAAACAGGTTCTTCCATCCTTTTCCCTCCCGGATTTTAAATCGTTGATTCCTTTTTATTATACCTTTTTTCTTTCATGAACGCAACAACTTTTTCTTGATATCAATAAAATTTCACCGTAAGGAGGTGCCGTTAATGAAAATCGGAGCCGTAGTTTGTGAATACAACCCCTTTCATTTAGGTCACCAATATCAGTTACAAATCGCCCGGGAAACCCTGGGGCTTGACGCTATTGTAGGAATTATGAGCGGCAACTTTGTTCAACGTGGCGACGTTGCCCTATACCCCAAAGAGGTGCGAGCAAAAGCCGCCCTTGCCTGTGGGTTGGACTTGGTTTTGGAACTGCCCGCCGTACTCACCTTACAATCGGCAGAACGTTATTCTATGAACGCAGTCAAAACCTTAGATGCCTTAGGTTGTGTGGATGTTTTATTTTTTGGTGCAGAAACCCCCGATGCAGAACTGCTTTACGGCATTGCAGAAGTTTTGGTTGCAGAGGACGAACCTTTCCAAAAGCAACTTCAAGCAGGGCTATCTGCCGGTCTTTCCTTTGCCAGTGCCAGAGCAGGTGCTATCCGCAATGTGATTGGTGCTACCTCTGCGGAATTTTTAAGCAAACCCAATAACATTTTGGCGGTAGAATATTGTAAAGCACTTTGCCGTCTAAACAGCAAAATAAAACCCATTCCCTTAAAAAGAAAGGGCCCAGACCATGATGAGGTGCTTCCCAAGGAAGAAATTGCTTCTGCCTCTGCCATTCGGGAACAGATTTTAAATGGTGACTATAACGGGGAGTATCTCCCCTTTAAGGCATATACCCTATATGGTGAAACACCGGCACATTCCATCCGTGCTTTGGAAAAATCCATTCTGGCACGAATTGCCCTGATGACCAAAGGGCAACTTTTGCAGATTGCCGATGTTTCTGAGGGATTGGAAAACGCTATCGCCCGGGAAGTTATGACCGCAGAAACCCTTACCGGCTTAATTGAAAGGGTAAAGTCCAAACGATATGCGTATAGCCGAATCCGGCGAATTCTTTTAAATGCTTACCTTGGCATCACCAAAGAAGACAGCAAAAGAACTCCCCCTTATATCCGGATTTTAGACTTTAATGAGCAAGGACAAGCGGTTTTAAACCTTGCCAAAAGTACAGCGACCCTCCCTCTTGCCAAACACGGAGGGCAGATTAAAGAAAACCCTGATGCGCTACGCCTATGGCAACGGGAACTTGCCATCAACCGCATCTATCAATTATTTACACCAAAAAAGGAGATACAAAAATGCGAGTAACTGAGGAAATTAAATATATTGGCGTTAATGACCACGACATTGATTTATTTGAAGGTCAATATGTGGTAGAAAATGGAATGGCGTACAATTCCTATGTCATTTTAGATGAAAAAATTGCAGTAATGGACACGGTGGATGCCCGGTTTGGTGAAGAATGGATCACCAATCTGGAAACGGTTTTAGAAGGCAGAAAGCCGGATTATTTGGTGGTTCATCATATGGAGCCGGACCATTCTGCCAACATTCTCCGCTTTGCAGAAAAATATCCTGATGCTAAAATTGTTGCCGGAAGCAAAGCCTTTGTAATGATGAAACAATTTTACGGCAATGACTTTATAGACAGACAACTGGTGGTAAACGACGGGGACACTTTGCCGCTTGGCAGACATAACCTGACCTTTGTTGCCGCACCTATGGTACATTGGCCGGAAGTTATGATGGCTTATGACAGTTATGAACACGTTCTCTTCTCTGCCGATGCTTTTGGTAAATTCGGCGCTAATGATATTGAAGAAGACTGGGCTTGTGAAGCACGTCGATACTATATTGGTATTGTAGGAAAGTACGGTGCTCAGGTGCAGACTCTTCTGAAAAAAGCCGCTAACCTGGACATCCGTATGATTTGCCCCCTTCACGGACCGGTTTTAAATATTGATATGAACTATTATCTGAACCTTTACAATATCTGGTCTTCTTATGGGGTAGAGAGTGAAGGCGTGATGATTGCATACACCTCTGTCTATGGCAATACCAAAAAAGCGGTAAATACTCTTGCAGATGAATTGAAAGCCGCAGGCTGTCCCAAAGTTGTAGTCAATGATCTTGCCCGTTGTGATATGGCAGAGGCCATTGAAGATGCTTTCCGCTATGGGAAGATTGTTCTTGCAACTACCACTTATAACAATGACATCTTCCCCTTTATGCAGACCTTTATCCACGGTTTGGTGGAACGAAACTTCCAGAACCGGCAAATTGGTCTGATAGAAAACGGCACCTGGGCACCCAACGCCGCCAAAACTATGCTAAAACTGTTAGAACCCTGTAAAAACCTGACCTTTACCAATACCACAATACAGATTAAGTCCGCTTTAAATGATGATAGCAGAGCACAAATCTCTGCTTTGGCAAAGGAACTTTGTAACGATTAGGAGGAATCCTATGAAAAAACTTGTTGTTCTTTCCATCTGCATCCTTTGGCTTTGTTGCAGTTTTCTTACTGGTTGTGTCACCCATACGCCGGAAGAAAAATCCAAAGTTATTGACCAAATGATAGAAACAATGACTTTGGAGGAAAAAATCTGGCAGATGTTCTTTGTCACACCTGAGGACATTTGCGATGTGGACACCGTCATCCAAGCAGGAACGGCTACCCAAACTGCCCTACAACAATATCCGGTGGGTGGCATCATCTATTTTAGTAAAAATATTGAAAGCCGGGAACAACTTTCTACCATGCTGAAAAATGTGACGGCTTGTAGTAAAATTTCTCCCTTTCTTTCTATTGACGAAGAGGGTGGACGGGTTTCCCGGTTGGGAGACAGCGATGTGGGTGTCACCAAACATCCGCCTATGGCAGAAATCGATAATAAGGAAAAAGCCGGTCAAGTGGGGGTTACCTTAGGCAAGGAACTAACCACACTTGGTTTTACCATGGATTTTGCACCGGTGGCAGATGTACTCACCGTAGGCAAAAACGAAGATATCGGCGACCGTTCCTTTGGCACAGACCCGGAAGTTGTAGCCAGTATGGTTACGGCACAGGTAGAGGGAATGCAAAACGAAAACCTTTCTGCCACCTTAAAGCACTTCCCCGGAAATGGCAGTACCGAGGCAAACACTCATTTAGGAATTGGCGTATCTTATCGCACCTTAGAAGAACTGCGACAGGTAGAGTTTCTTCCTTTTCAGGCAGGTATTGATGCTGGTGCTGATATGGTTATGGTAGGGCATATCTCTTTGCCTAACGTGACCGGCAATCAAACTCCCGCGACCCTTTCCCCGATGATTGTTACCGATCTTTTGCGGAAAGAGTTGGGTTTTGAAAGAGTAATTATCACCGATGCTTTGAATATGGGTGCCATTACCGACCAGTACAAACCGGATGAGGTTGCCGTGTTGGCAGTAGAGGCCGGTATTGATATGCTACTGATGTCTCCGGATCTTGATACTGCTTTTGAAGCAATCAAAGAAGCCGTAAAAACCGGTAGAATTCCGGAAAGCCGGATTGACGAAAGTGTCCGCAGAATTTTAACTTTAAAAAAAGAACGGGGAAATTTATATTAAAGAAGAGAAAACGGGACGCTCGTTCTCGCGTGAAGCAAATATGCCGGTGGCATATTTGTAGCGGAAAATGAGGTGCGACAGCACCGGCTTTTAGGAAACGCAGAGCGTTTCTTCCAAAATTGTTACGCCGTCCCCTACAAGATATACCCAATTATTTTAGGGCGCAGAAAATTCGTAGGGGCGGCAATCTGCCGCCCGTTTTGCAAATTTTCAAGCCCGACTGGCAGCAAAAATAGGCTGAACATTGTGTTCAGCCTATTTTTTATGCAAAGTATTATTGGGTTGCTGTAGAAGTCTGATAACTCGGCTCACAAGTCAAATTAAGACCCAGCCGCCGAAATACCATTTCATCGACCGGAGATAAAATCACCGAGGAATGTACCTCACAACCACGAAGTTTACCTAATTGTTCCATGGCAAGTTCTGCCTTGCTGTCCGTTGCGGCACAGATGGAAAGGGCAATTAAGATTTCATCGGTATGAAGTCTGGGATTGCGATTTCCTAAATGGTCCACTTTGAGGTGTTGGATAGGCTCTATGACAGTAGGAGAAATCAAATGAACTTCATCATCCATTCCGCCAAGCATCTTTAAGGCATTTAAAAGAAGTGCAGAAGATGCGCCCAAAAGTTCTGAGGTCTTTCCTGTTACCAGTCTGCCATCCGGCAGTTGCATTGCTGCCGCAGGGGAACCGGTCAAGGCTTCTTTTTGGAGCGCCGGTGCAATCACCGGTCTATCGTGGGTGGTAACGCCGGCTTTCTTCATTAAAAGTTCCAGTTTAGGAACCAATTCTTCATCGGCGGTTCCTTTTCGCTGATCGCAAAGAGCGGTATAATACCGGCGAAGGATTTCCTGACGAGATGCAGCAGATACCACATCATCGTCAATGATACAGTTACCTGCCATATTGACACCCATATCGGTAGGTGATTTATAGGGGCATTCCCCCATAATTTTTTCAAACATTGCGGTAACCACCGGGAAGATTTCCACATCCCGATTATAATTTACCGTGGTTTCTCCGTAGGCTTCCAAATGGAAGGGGTCAATCATATTCACATCATTCAGGTCAGCCGTTGCGGCCTCGTAAGCCAAATTCACCGGATGTTGCAAAGGAATATTCCAGATAGGAAAAGTTTCAAACTTAGCATAACCTGCCTGAATACCCCGCTTATGTTCGTGATACAACTGAGACATACAAACGGCCATTTTACCGCTACCGGGACCGGGAGCCGTTACCACAACCAGTTCTTTGGAGGTTTCAATATATTGATTTTTGCCATAACCATCATCGCTGACAATGGTAGCAATATCAGAGGGATAACCGGGAATAGGATAATGGCGATATACCTTAACACCTAAATTTTCCAAGCGTTTTTGGAATGCTTCGGCAGTGGGTTGACCCTGGAACCGGGTGAGGACTACACTACCTACAAAAAGATCAATATTGCGGAAACAATCAATCAATCGAATCACGTCCATATCATAGGTGATACCCAAATCACCACGGACTTTGTTCTTTTCAATATCTGCGGCATTGATAACAATAACAATTTCTACCCGCTCTTTTAATTGCAAAAGCATTCTGAGTTTACTATCCGGCTGAAATCCCGGAAGCACACGGGCAGCGTGGTAATCATCAAATAATTTACCACCAAATTCCAGATATAACTTCCCACCAAAGTGAGAAATTCTCTCCCGAATATGTTCTGACTGCATTTTTAAGTACTGATCATTATCAAAGCCAACTTTCCGCAACGCAAAATCCCTCTTTTCTTACAAAAACTCTTATCCTTTATTATAACCAAAAGATTCTTCACTTGCAAGGGGGAATTCTAAATTTCTTTCATATTTTTTAAAAAAACATAAAAAAAGACTTGCCGAGAATTCGGCAAGTCTTTTAAGAAAAAGTCTTATTTAATAACTTCGGTTACGACACCGGAGCCAACGGTTCTACCACCCTCACGGATAGCGAAAC
>JAZPYU010000074.1:0-4683 GCA_045544295.1 Ructibacterium sp.
GTACAGCGACGAAAACGATTTCACAAAATATACCTTCCTTTTTAAACATCTGTCAGCGTGTCGATAAACCTATCGACACGCTAAAAGCACTCAGATGAGTGCTTTTATTTTATATCACCATTTGCGGGATTATCTATAACTGTTCCATTTTCCGCAAACCTTGATCCGTGACAGGGACAATCCCAGGAATGCTCCTGCTTATTCCAGTTTAGAGCACACCCCAAATGGGGGCATCTTTTCGTTTTTAAAGATAACAAACCTTGCATTGCTTCTTTACCATTACATAGCAACTGTTTATGCAGAATACTTCTTTGGGGAGAAAACAAAGACATATACTCATTCTCTCGCTCCATAATCATATCCCGAAGCAACAATGCCGCAATCATTGCACCTGTCATTCCCCATTTATTAAATCCAGTCGCCACATAAATATCGGGCTTCTGTCCGGCATATTTACCAATGTAGGGTAGTCCATCCAAACTCATACAATCCTGTGTCGCCCAAACCCCGTTCTCTTTTGCCAAAGGATAATATTGATTGGCAAAAGAACGTAGCGGTTCCCATCCTTTCGTTGGCTTTCCGGTTCTATGTTCTGTTCCGCCAAGTAACAGAGTCTTTCCGTAGCTACGAAAAGAAAGTCCGTTGGGATCGGCATCACGATACATTCCCTCCGGAAACGTTCCTCCCTCCAACCTTATCACATACGAACGGCTCTGATATAGTTTCATAAAATAACCGCCATACAAATTCAAAAAAGGAAAATGTGTTGCTACAATCATTTTTTTGGCTTTTATCCTTCCGCTGTCGGTTATCGCACAGTTCCCGGAAACTTTAAGAACACGTGTATTTTCATATATCTTCAATTCCTTGCAGATTTCTTTCAAAAATTTTAACGGATGAAATTGCCCCTGCTTTGGCATTTTCACCGCCCCTGCCGTCTGGAAAGGCAATTCTGTTTCTTCCACAAACTCGCTCTGTCCCCCAAGGCAGCGAATGGTTCGCACTTCGTCTTCCAGTTGTTTTCTATTTGTCATTGCATACGTGTAAGCCGGTTTATAAAGAAAGTCACAATCCATCTTTTTTGCCATACATCCATATCGTTCTACTGCTTCTGTGGTAGCACGAAAATAAAGTTCCGCCTTCTCCCTTCCCAACTTTTCCATCATAGGATGATAGGTCAATCCTTGTAGTGCCGTAATCTTGGCCGTTGTTTTTCCGGTAACGCCAGCACCAATTTTATCTGCTTCCACCAAACAACTTTTTACCCCTGTCCATTGCAAAAAATAAGCGGTTAATACACCGCACATACCACCGCCTATGACCAACACATCAGTTTCTATCTCTTCTTCCAATCGTGGAAAAGATGGCATTTCAATATCATTCCAGCAGGATTTTTGCATTATCTTCACTCCTTTTTTCTATTTTACCCGGAGCGATAGCAATTATCCAAATAAAAAACAGGTTTACACCTATTTTTATGATTCATTCCAGACTAATGTTCCTTTTTCCTCCTTGATGGCAAGGATACCTTCTCTTCCTTCTTTTGTAAATAGAAAAAGATTATGACATTGCAAAAACTTTTTAGCATTTTAAAAACCGCAATTGTTTTTAACAATTGCGGTTTTTACAGTTTCTTTTACATTTTCTTTTCTTGCTCTTCCTGAACGTCAGGGAAAGCAGAAATCATCGGCTTGATGTCCTTGCCTTTTAATCTTCTGTCCACATAGTTTCTGGTAATTTTCATTACCAATCCAGAAAGTGCCAATACACCAATTAAGTTGGGCACCATCATCAAACCATTAAAGGTATCGGAGATATCCCAAGCCAAAGAAGATGTTAACAGTGCACCGCAAAGAATGGTAATCAAGTGAATGACTTTATAGCCTTTGGTTGCCTTGGTGCCAAAGAGATATTCCCAAGCCTTGGTACCATAATGATCCCAACCAAGAACCGTGGTGAATGCAAAGAGCAAAATAGCGATTGCGATAAATCTTTCACCCCAGACACCAAACAAAACGGAGAACGCCTTACCAACCAAGTTAGCATCCGTAGCACCTGCTACCAGCATTTCACCGGTACCTAAATCCATAACACCAGAGGTTAAAACCACCAATGCGGTCATAGTACAAACAACCATGGTATCTGCAAATACCTCAAAGATACCCCAAAGACCTTGCCGAACCGGTTCTACTACGTTAGAGTTGGAGTGCACCATAACAGAGGAACCAAGACCGGCTTCGTTAGAGAATACACCACGCTTACAACCCAGTGTTACGATTTCTTTTACCGCAATACCGGTAACGCCGCCCCAAATAGCAGGGCCGGTAAAGGCGTAATTAAAGATGGCTTTGAATGCCGCACCGATCTTGGCATAGTTGACTCCAAGAATAATCAAACTTCCCAGCACAAAGAATACCACCATAATCGGTACTACTTTTTCTGCAAAGTTTGCAATTCTTTTAAGACCGCCTAAGATAATCAATCCCGCAATGATAGTCAAAACTACACCAATAATAATATGGTACATAGAAATCTCACCATAAACAATATTGGAAGCCAAAGCAGGGATTTCAAAAGCAGAAACCATATTTACAACAATTTTGTTAATCTGACCCATTGCACCAATACCAAAGGACGCAAGGATAGCAAAAATAGCAAACAAAACAGCTAACACTTTACCAATCCATTTGCAGTTTTTATAACCGCCAAGACCTTTTTCCAGATAGTACATGGCACCACCGGACCATTCGCCTTCTACATTCTTTCTTCTATAATAGATACCAAGTACATTTTCAGAATAATTGGTCATCATACCAAAGAAAGCAGCCACCCACATCCAGAATACCGCACCGGGACCGCCGCCTACAATAGCAGCAGCAACACCGGCAATATTACCTACACCAATCGTTGCCGCAAGTGCAGTACAAAGCGCCTGAAACTGAGAAATAGACTTACCCTTTACGTGGCCGGAAACGTCTTTCTTAAAAAGACTTCCCAAAGTTTCCGAGAACCAGTGCCCGATATGAGTAATCTGAAACACTCCGGTCAAAAGGGTCATTACAACACCGGTTACCAGAAGCAAATATAATCCCTTGCCCCACACAAAACCATTGATGTTGTCGTTAAAATTTGTCAACCAAGTTAAAAAGTTTTCCATAAAACTCCCTCTTTCCGGCTAAATGAAAGAAAAAAAACGGAGTTTTTGCACACAAAAACTCCGTAGCGTAAACATAGCCTTTACAGCTTGTAACTCCGTCCTTTTGCCTGAGAGATTAACCCATATGGGTCTTGCACCTTCGGCATCCTTTTTCTAAATAGAATTGGACTTCTCCGGAGCGCTATCCGTCTGCAGTCTTTACAAAACTGTACCTGAGAGTGTTACTCCTTCGGTAGGCTAACGCCTTTTCCTACATCCTTCACTTAGCACAAATATTAAATTTTCTAATAGTATAATACGATTTTCGACATTTGTCAATACTTTTGCAGTTTTTATTGGTTAATGTTAGACATAAAAACGTCGGCTACCTCGGTAATGGTGATGAAAGCACCTTCATCAATGGTATGAACGATTTCCCGCATTTTAGAGATTTGAAACCTATCCATAATGAAATAAATCATTGTTTTATCGGTCCCGGAATAGCCACCTTTGACAGAAATTTTGGTAGCACCGCTTTCAAAGGTAGTCATTAAAGTATCACAGATTTCATCCGGTTTTGCCGTCACAATCATTGCCGCCTTTGAACGGTCCAAACCTTCCACAATAAAGTCGATGGTTTTTAAAGTAGCCCCGTAAGTCACAATAGAATACAAAGGCAAAATCCAACTTCCCATAACAACACCGCACACCACGTACAAAATCACGTTATACACCATAACGAATGTTCCAACGGTTATTCCGATTTTTTTTGCAAAAATAACTGACATAACCTCAACACCGTCAATAGCACCGCCAAATCGAATGGTAAGACCGCTTCCTATTCCCGAAATCAAACCGCCAAACAAGGCACACAACAAAAGATCATTCCCTGCAAGCGGTGATGCCAGAGATACATCCATAGGCAATACATCCGTAATCAACCATGCACCCAACGAATAGACAGCCACTGCATAAACAGAGTATATGGTAAAGGTTTTGCCCTGCTTCCGATACCCAAAGACAAAAAGCGGAATATTAAGAAGCAACAGACAAAGTGACAGCGATAGTTTTCCTTGGGTTATTTGTGACAAAAGCATAGACGTTCCCGATATGCCGCTGTCATATAATTTAACCGGCGTTAAAAACACAGTTACGCCAAATGCATTGATAAAACCGGCGATGGTTAGCCAGAAAAAATAATACCAACGAATTTCCGATACTGACTTCATTCCTTTTTTCATATCACAAATCCTTCCCAACCTTAATCAAGCACTTTTAAATCTTTTCATTACCAAAATGAGGGGGTAAATTAAAAATCCGCAAAAAAAGTTGCTGAAACCGTGAATAGCATCCCAAGGAAGTCCCGCCACAATCCAAGCAACCATCCCTTGAAAATTCAATCCGTAAAGAAACGCCTGTGCCGGTGCCCATAAGGTCCCATAAAGAAACCCATGCAAAGCACAAACACTCATATATACGAAAGGACGAATCTTTTGATTCATCTTCTTTGGCAAAAGCATTACCATACCCCAAAGAACGGTCCAAAT
>JAZPYU010000075.1:0-1852 GCA_045544295.1 Ructibacterium sp.
ACATAGGCCTGTACCACCGGCTTTTGTTCTATCAGAAGTTTTGCCGCATCCTCCAATTCCTTTTCATCCTCGGTGTTAAGAGAATAGCCAAGCATAATTTCTGCAATAGCAAAGGCATCCCGTGGGTTATCAAACATCAAAATCTGATCTTTATAATCTTCGCTCCACAAAATATCCCAATCTACATCCTTTTCTTCCGGGTCAATAGCAGTATTATCAAAGATAATTCCCAACGTACCCCAGGTATAAGGAATGGAATATTGATTGTTGGGGTCATATTCAGGGTTCTGGAACTTTTCCATAATATACGCCCGATTGGGAATATTTTCGTGGTTAAGAGGCAGTAACATTTCCTCCTCTATCATACGGGAAATCATATAATCCGAGGGGATTACCACATCATAACTGGCACCGCCGCCTTTGAGTTTCGCATAAAGTTCCTCATTGGTGGCATAGGTAGTATAGTTCACCTTAATACCGGTCAGTTCCGTAAAAGAAGTATTTAAATCAAGAACACCATCTTCGCTACCATCGGGGATATATTCCCCCCAATTATAAACATTGATAGAGATATCCTTTCCCTGAAAACGAGTATAATAGTCAGGATTTGCAATGGTTACGGCGGCTTCTTCCACTTCTTCAATTTCTTCTACCGGAGCCTGACAACCGGAAAGAGGCATCATCACAAACAACATTGCCAAAAGAAGGCAGGTCAAACGTTTCATTTTGCTCCCTCCTTCTTGACGGCGTTGCGCTCCATCAAATTCTTTATTAAAAGAACTGCCAAAATCACCACAAAGATGATGGTGGAAAGGGCGTTAATCTCCGGGCTAACCCGACGTCTTGTCATAGCATAAATCGTCACCGGTAAAGTCTGTGCCGTTGCGCCACTGGTAAAGTAACTAACCACAAAGTCATCCAAAGAAAAGGTAAATGCCATTAAAAACCCTGAAATAACACCGGGGAGAATTTCCGGTAACACAACCTTAAAGAAAGACCGAACCGGGCCACAGCCTAAATCCTGTGCCGCCTCATAAAGGTTCTCGTCCATCTGCCGAAGTTTTGGCATCACATTCATTACCACGTAGGGTACATCAAAGGTAATATGCGCCAAAATCAAGGTGGCAAAACCAAATTCTAAATGCATCCGTGCTGCAAAGAAAACAAAGAGCAACATCAAAGAAACACCGGTCACAATTTCCGGGTTAATCATAGGAATATTGGTGACTTCCATAATCACGGTTTTGGGAACCTTTTTCATTTTATGAATACCAATGGCTGCCGCAGTTCCTAAGACAGTCGCACACACCGATGCCACCACCGCCACAATTAAAGTATTTCTAAGTGACGTCATAATCATTTCATTATGAAATAATTTTTGGTACCATTCCAAGGTAAATCCGGTGAAAACCGCATGGCTTTTGGTGGCATTGAAAGAAAAGAGCACCAACACCAAAATCGGCAGATACAAAAAGGCAATCATCAATGCCAGATAGATTTTTGATAATTTCTTCATACCGCGCCTCCTTTACATCAAGACGCGGTCGTCGTCCAAATCAAACTGATTCATCAAGGTCATAATCAAAAGAATCATCACCATCAGAACCAGGGACATTGCCGCCCCTAAATTGGGATTATAAGAATTGCCAAGGAACTGCATTTCAATCAAATCACCAATCAATAAGTTACTGCCGCCGCCTAACATCCGGGAAATGATAAAGGTACTGATTGCCGGCACAAACACCATAGTAATGCCGGACATAATACCGGGAAGACTCAAAGGAAATACCACTTTAAAAAGGGTTTTAACCCCGTTACACCCCAAATCATTGGCCGCCTCTATCACGCTTTT
>JAZPYU010000076.1:0-4494 GCA_045544295.1 Ructibacterium sp.
ATGCAGGGATTGGAAGATGAGAACAATCGCTTACGGGGAATGCTTGACTTAACCCAAACCGAAAACAAATTGGATTTGGCGGCAGCGCAGGTGATTGCCAAAGACCCATCTAATTGGTACAGTAGTTTTACGATTAACAAAGGAACCAACGATGGAATTGAAAAAAACCAACCGGTTTTCAATGCAAATTTGGAACTGGTAGGACAGATTTATAAAGTAGGAAGTAGTTGGGCAGAGGTTATCACCATATTGGACCCGGAAAGCGGCGTAGGCAGTATGGTGCAGCGTTCCAAGGATATTGGCGTCACAGAAGGCGATGCCGCTTTGCGCAACAAAGGTCAATGTAGGCTAAACTACCTTTCCAGAGATACCGATATCGCTGTTGGCGACTATGTAGAAACCTCCGGTATGGGTGGCATTTTCCCGAAAGGACTTTTAATCGGTAAGGTTATGGAGGTCAATGAGGATAATGCAACTATGTCCAAATACGCCATCGTAGAACCTTTGGCAGATATGGGTAAAGTTACCGAGGTCTTTGTTTTACAAAGTTTTACAGAGGAAATCAGACCGGTAACCATAACCCAAGACGAGGACGACGAGGAAGAAGAAAAAGAGCAGAAAAAGACAGAGGATACAAAGCCTACGGCAAAACCTACGGAAAAACCGTCGGCGACGTCTACTCCTAAACCTACTACTAAGCCTACTCAAAAACCTACGGCAAAGCCTACTTCTAAGATAACAAGTTCGGAGGCTATGACAGGATCGGAGTTGAGTGAATAAATGCGGATTCTTTTTTATCTTATTTGGGTGATTTTATTAACGGTGTTGCAACCTACCTTAGCACGGGATATGGAAATTTTCCGTATTGCGCCCAACCTCTTTCTTTGTTTTGTGATTATGTCAGGATTTTTCCGTGGTAAAACAGAGGGCGCAATGTGCGGAATGATTTTTGGTTTGATTTATGACCTTTTGATTGGAAGAATGATTGGCGTAAACTGTATTTCCTATCTGTATCTTGGTTTTGGAGCCGGTTGGCTTAGCGAACAGTTTTTCAGCGGTGGAAAACGCATTGGTGGCGTGATGGGGATTTTTTGCGGAACCTTACTTGCGGCTGTGGTTTATTATTTTACAAGATTGGCAATCTATAATGATATCAGTTTTCTTACTGCTTTTTTCCGCATTGGATGTTTGGAAGC
Source organism: Ructibacterium sp. (assembly GCA_045544295.1). GTDB lineage: Bacteria > Bacillota > Clostridia > Monoglobales > Monoglobaceae > Ructibacterium. The sequence continues at coordinate 1,197 of JAZPYU010000076.1, forward strand.
CATTTATAATGTTGTGATAGGCTTTTTACTTAGTTTCCCTATTCTTTGGTTGATGAAACTGTTTAGAATGGAGAAGATTTCTTAAGAAGGTGATGTTTTGGACGGACGGAATAATAACAGATTTTTGATTTTGCTGATTCTGGTAGGAGCCTTGGTTCTTGCTTGTGTGGTTCGTCTGTTTGATTTGCAGATTGTAAACGGTGAAAAGTATCGGCAACAGGCAGAAATGCGGTTGGTTCGTGCTTATCCAATCAAAGCCCCCAGAGGTGAGATTGTAGACCGTTTCGGGGAGCCATTTGTGGAAAATCGAATGGGTTACTCGGTCCAGATACAAAAACTGGATTTGGACGATGATACCTTAAATGAAGAAATTCTGACCGTGAGTAATATTGTCCTCGGTTGCGGTGGTAAACTGGCGACCGGCTTTCCCATTTTCTATTCGGAAAAGAAAGATGTGTGGGGATTTACCTATACAGAGAAGCAACCGGACTATACAACCATTGCCCTAACCGGCGAGGAAGAACAAGAGGAGCCGGAAGTTGACGGTAAGGCAGTTGCGGACCTGAAAAAGGCGCAGGAAGAAAGACTGGAAAAGTGGAAAAAAGATAATAAACTGGAAGCATATCAAACGGCGAAGGATGTTATGAATTATTACCGGAGCCGTTATGCCGTTGCCGGAAAGTATAATGATGCCGAGGCGTTGATGATTACAGCGGTGCGGTACGATATGGAAAAAAGCGGATTTAGTGTTCGTAACCCTTATATTTTAGCCAGAGATATTGACGTGGTTGCTGTACAGCAGATTAAAGAACATTCCCTGACCTTCCCCGGCGTGGAAGTGGAAATCGAACCGGTGCGGGTTTATGCTGCCGGAAGCACTGCAGCCCATCTTTTGGGAAGAACCGGCATTATTTATGCAGAAGAATATCAGGAACTGAAAGAAAAAGGCTATGGTATGAATGATATCATAGGCAAAGACGGATTGGAAAAAGTTTTAGAACCTTACCTGAAAGGGACCGATGGTTATAAAAGTGTTTCTATGTCCAAAAACGGCGGAATTACCGAGATTCTGCAAAGTCAGGCGGTACAGCCGGGCAACTATGCAAAGTTGACTTTGGATATGGATTTACAAAAAGCTATGGAAGATGCTTTGGAGCGGAATATTATAGACGCGGTGGACAGAAATGGTGCCGGTGGCGCCATTGCCATCGTACCGGATACCGGAGAAGTATTGGCTTTGGCATCTTACCCGGATTATAATCCCGCAACCTTTGATAAAGACTATGAAAAATTGATACAGGCAAAGGCAAAACCGCTTTTTAACAGAGCACTAAGCGGGACATATTCTCCCGGTTCTACCTTCAAACCCCTAACCGCCATTGCAGGTCTGGAAAGCGGTGTGATTAAGCCGGATACCTATATTGTCGATAAAGGAAAATATACCTATTTTGAGTCTTATCAGCCTACTTGCCTGATTTATTCTTCCACCGGTGCTACCCATGGCACCATAGAGGTTTCAGAAGCCATAGGAGTATCTTGTAACTATTTCTTCTATGAAGTAGGACGGTTGGTTGGCATTGACGATTTAAATCGTTATGCCAAACGTTTTGGCTTGGGTGAAACCACCGGAATTGAACTGGGTGAGAGCAAAGGGTTGATGGCAAACCCGGAGCATCGGAAAGAATTGGGGGCCCAGTGGTATCCCGGTGATGTGATTCAGACCGCAATTGGTCAGTCTGATACCTTGTTTACTCCGGCACAACTTGCCAATTATATCGCAACTATTTTGAATAAGGGAACCAGATACCGGCTCCATTTGGTTGATGAGGTGGTAGACTATGATACCAAAGAATCTGTCTTCAAAAATGAACCGGAAGTAGTTTATAAAAATACCATCAAAGATTCTACGTTTGATAAAGTGGTAAGCGGTATGCGTCAGGTAGTTACCTACGGAACGGCAAAGGCTGCTTTTCAGGATACCAAATATAAAGCCGCGGGTAAGACAGGTACCGCAGAAGTGCCTGATGGTGCGGATAACGTTTTGTTTGTAGGCTTTGCACCATATGAGAATCCGGAAATCGTGGTAGCGGTGGTCATTGAACACGGCGCCAATAGTTATTACGCGGCAAAAGTAGCAAGGGAAATCTTTGATGCTTATATGGAATTAAAAGAAATCCGTGAAAATCCCACCAGTGTTGCAAGTCGAAAAAAGACAGAAGAAAAGAGTAAAAGCACAGAAACCACTATGCCTACTGTTTCTGCAAAACCTATGACAACGGAAAAGACCGGAAATGTTCCCCATTAAGCGCGGGACAGACTTGGTAACTTACCAGGGGAATAAAAATCATAAGAATGGTGTGTAAAATAGGAAAAATATCTAAAAAAAATGATTTTTTCCTTTGACTTTTGTGTATTTCTGTGGTATGATAGTATTCGATGATTTGAATTTTATGGAATGTAACTTTCAGGAAGGGGAAGTGAAGATGAATATTGCGCTGATTGCACACGACAAAAAGAAAGAACTGATGGTTGATTTTTGTATTGCTTATAGCGGTATTTTAAAGCATCATAGTTTGTGCGCAACCGGTACAACGGGTGCCTTGGTGGCGGAAGCAACCGGCCTTCCTATCAATAAGTTTTTATCAGGACCGGAAGGTGGCGACCAACAGATCGGGGCAAGAATTGCCTATAACGAAATTGACGCCGTACTTTTCTTCCGTGATCCGCTGACCGCCCAACCGCACGAACCGGACGTTGCGGCTCTGTTCCGTCTTTGTGACGTGCATAACATCCCATTGGCTACCAATGTAGCAACGGCTGAAGTTTTGATTATGGGTATCGCCCGTGGTGATTTGGGTTGGCGTGATATTGTTAATCCTAAAAACAAAGACTAATGCAAAAGGGTGGGCAACCACCCTTTTTGTTTTAGATTTGCCAAATGCATTGCTTTGTAATGCTATTCAAGAAACGAAACAAGAATCTATGATTTAGCCAATTCACAAAAACTATGTTGCCAATTTGTTTTTTAATCCCGACTTGACACGAACTTTGTCGAATAATGATGGAAACGATTAAAATTATAAAAGGAGTTCATCTATGTTAAATATATGTTTTTCAGAATGTTTATACGAAAATTTAATGGTTGCTTCTGACATTGCCCGTGAAGAGACGCAAGAAGAAAACGATTTGAGTGAAAATCTGTATAAATTACAAATGGAGGCGGAAATAGGGGATATTTCTGAAATTCCATTTGGTGAAAAAAGAAAATATGAATTTATAAACCTGTATGGAGTTAAAG
>JAZPYU010000077.1:0-14255 GCA_045544295.1 Ructibacterium sp.
GGGATATCACAGTTTATCTTTCTGTTAGTCAGAATGGCGAAATTATTGAAAGTAAAGATGGGCAGATTATGGCATATCTTCCGGTAGTTTTATCAGGAAAAGATACCTATTGTTTGGATGACGTTTTTCTTGCCGGGCATATTTTATATTATCAAGATGGGGCAGAGGGGTATCAATCTTCTTTTAACGAATACTATCAAAGCCTTTCTGTTGATAAAATGTGGGGAGACACCAGTTGGAAATACGGGTATCAGGTTAACGGCGGTTCGGTGTCGGTGATGGGCGCACAACAGATTGTTACAGACGGAGATTTGGTTGACGTTGCGCTTTATCAAAGCGCATGGCCGAACACAGAGGCGTATTCAGCCTTTGATATTGCGAAGACAGAACTTGATCCCGGAGAGGACCTTGCTTTAACACTCAATATGGTCAGCGGTTATGACCAGTCGGGAAATCAAACGTTTTCTCCCTGTAGTGATGCCGTTATCACAATCAATGGAATAGCCACAGAGATTATGACGGATGCGGAGGGAAAGGCAACTGTCACTTTGGAGGAAGACGGAACGTATATTATCTCAGCAAAAAAAAGCAAAACCATTGATATAATCAATGAAGAAAATGAAGTCACAGGGGAAGAAACCGTTCCGGCGATTACGGCACCGGTATGTGTGGCGGTGGTAAAAGAAAAACCGGAAATGCAGTTAATCCATAACATTGCCTGTCAGTACGCCAATGCTGATTTTACTTCTGACGGAGGAAATCTTCCCTGGATCATTGCGGATATGGTGGTATATGAAAAACTGTTTCCGGACAGTGAGTTTTGTCTGACCGGTGCAAGGAAACAAGAGGCTCTGAAACAATTGGTTGCCAACGGAGAAAATGCCACTACCCCTGGAGATTTGGCCAAAACAATTCTGGCATTATGCGCATTAGGATATAACGCCCAAATGGTATATACGGAGTCCTATGCTAAAATTGATTTTGTGGAGAAGTTGACCGCTTTGGTAGATGCAAAAAGTTCTGATGTAAGTAACATTTTCACATTGCCTTATGTAATGATTGCGCTTTCTCAAAGTGAGAATTATGCAACTACTGCGCAAATGGAATGGTTGGTTAATACTGCCCTTGCCGCTAAAAGTTCCTGGCAGGCATTAGAAATGGACGGTTATTATGTGGGTACCGATGCAATGACACCCATGCTTTTGGCGCTTGCACCTTACTATGAAACCAGGGTTGATGTAAAAAATGCTATTGACGAAACCTTGTTAATTTTACAAGGTGAACAAAGAGAAGATGGTTTAATAGATGGTTTTGAGGGTTATGAAGCGGCTTCTACCGGTCTTGCTATCTGTGCATTGTCGGCGCTCGATGTGGATGCTAAGACCATAACGTATGGCGATAAAAACCTGATTGACGGATTACTTTCTACCGCTGATGAGAATTTAACCATACTCCCCAATCCCTTTGCCACAGAACAAGGATTTCGGGGTCTTTTGGCATGGCAGTTGCTTTTGAAAAATAATGGTGTAATGTATGATTTTTCTATTCATACATTGCTTGAAGCCAATCTTTCCGGGGTGGAATATTGTCCGGTTGTCTTTACGGTGACACCATCCGATGCGACGGTTGTGATTTCCGGAAAAGAAGAAGTAAAGAAGAATTGCTTTGACCTGCCTGCCGGAACGTACCAATACAAAGTATCTGCATCCGGTTATATGGAAAATTCCGATACCATAGAAGTTACTGAATCGGAAGCAAAGGAAAGGGTGGTAAAGAATATTACCGTGACGCTTTCTGCCAAGTCTTCCGGTTATGGCGGAATTTCCGGAATAGGCGGTTCTTCCTATGTGGGAACTGTACAGGACCAGAAAGAGGAGCAAAAAACAGAGAGCACAACTTCTTTCTCGGAAGAAACATTTGCAGACGTAACGAAAGATGACTGGTATTATTCTGCGGTGGAATATGTTTACGAAAACGGATTGTTTCAAGGGACAGGTTCTGGTTTTGAACCGAATGCTTCTATGTCAAGAGCAATGCTTGTCACGGTGTTATATCGTTTTGCAAAACCAGAAAAAAGTGATGAAAAAAATCCTTTTTCGGATGTTCCAGAGAACGAATGGTATGCCGAGAGCGTTGTGTGGGCGGCAAATAATAAGATTGTAAGCGGTGTATCAGGAACGGCGTATGAACCTGATGCCAACATTACACGTGAACAGATTGCATTGATTTTGTATCGATATGCAATGCTTTATGGTTATGATATCAGTGATGGCAAAGAAATTGATATTTCATCTTATCTTGATGCCGATACGATCGCAGACTATGCTGTGGATGCCATAAAATACGTTGTCGCAACGGGTATTATGAATGGAAAAACAACAGAGGCACTGGCTCCCGGTGAAAGTGCAACCCGTGCAGAAGTTGCTACAATGTTAATGCGTTTTGCAGGTGTAAAGTAATATGAAAAGTAGAAATATCTATAAATTTCTGTTAGGGGTTGTTATATCGATACTTCTAATAGGGTTTTGGCTTTGGGGGTACCACCAGCCCCAAAGCCAAACCGATACCCAACAGGCGGAAGAATCGGCAGTAATTTTAGCAGAACAACCGGCGGAAACGGAAATTCCCTTGCGGGAGGAAACCGGGCAAACACCTGCACCGGTTGTTCCAACGCAAACGCCGGTACCGACTGAGGAAGCGGAAGAACCACAGGTTTTACTTTGTAATCTTTCAGTCCTATGTGATGACGTATTCCGTCATTTGGAAGATTTAAAGGAGGGAAAACAGGATTTGATACCTCCTGGGGGAGTCTTTTTTAAAGGGCAAAACATAGCATTTTCGGAAGGGGAAAGCGTTTATGATGTCCTGGACAGAGAACTAAAAAAGAAGAATATTTCCTTGCAGGCAGTCAAAAATCCTATTTATAAATCTGTCTATATCAAAGGGATAGGAGGGCTTTCTGAGTTTGATTGCGGAAGTTCTTCCGGTTGGATGTATCGCGTTAACGGGGAAAACCCCACCTATGGTTGCTCGCAATATCAAGTGAAACCAGGTGATGAAATTGTTTTTTATTATAGTTGCAGTTATTAGAAAAAAAACAAAAACCGCAATTCGTAAGAATTGCGGTTTTTGTTTTTTGATTATTCGTTTTCGCTGATGAAGTTTGCAATGTTGTCAAAGTAACCATTCAGGGCGCCTACATCAGAACCCAGGTTCAGGTATTGATAACCCATTGCTTGTAATTTCTTAGCGTTTTCCATGGGTCCAACGGTAACTGTTCCTGCAAACTTGCCATACTTTTTCGCAGCATCTGCGACTTTTTTGTAACCAGCCAAGATTTCAGGATGATCAAATTCTCCGGAGTGGCCAATTGCATGAGAATAATCGCCGGGGCCAAAGAAGAGAATGTCATAACCGGGAACAGCAGCAATTTCTTCGATTTGTTCCATTGCTTCCGGATCTTCAATCTGCAAGACAACAAACCGTTGGTCATTAGCTTGGCGATTGTATTCAGCCTGAGGAAGTCTGCCATACATATTGTCTGCATTACCGCCATCTATCGGTCTGCGACCAATCGGATGGAATCGGGTCATATTTACTACATTTTTTGCATCCTCCACAGACATTACGTGGGGAACCATAATGCCGGCAGCATCCAGTTCCAAAGGACGGATATAGTCACTATAAGAACCACGGGGAATCCGGCAAAGAATGTCAGCATTGTGTATCTTTGCAGACATAATCTGCTTTTCGGTTACTGCATAGTCATTGGCAGTGTGTTCCATATCTACCCAGATACAGGGGATGCCGGCAAGCGCAGCCATTTCTGCAACACGAGGGTCCGATGTGTTTAATTTTACGGAGAAAACAGTTTTGCCTGCTCGTAAAAGTTCCAAAGTTTTACTTTTGCGCATTTCCATAGAAAAATCGCTCCTATCTTATAAACTGATTTTTTCTTATTATAGCATCATTTTACAAATTCGGCAAGTGTTTTATAAAATGATACAGAAATTTAATCTCTTTCCTGAATTTCTACATCCATAGCCTCCAATGTGCTGGTTGCCCGGAGCAGTTCATATTCAATGGAAGTGGTGAAAAAAGCGTACCAACTTCTTGCTACCACAAAAGGATATCAGTATTGAATGTGGATTTTCTGATACTATGCTTCGGATGAAAGTTTGGAAAAACTGGGGCGTTTTGCCTTGACAAATGATGAAAAATAACGTATGATAAGTGGGTGTTTATGGATAAATGCCCTCTTAGTTAAGTGGATATAACAAGCCCCTCCTAAGGGTTAGTCACGTGTTCGACTCACGTAGAGGGCGCCAGAAAAAAGACAGATTTCGTAAGAAATCTGTCTTTTTTATTATTCTTCCGTAAAAGTAAAACCAATTTGTTCAATGCCTTTATCTTCGTCCCGCATTAAGGTTCCTGCAGCAGGAATATTTCGGCTACGATATCTGCCATTATCAGCGATGCCATCAGTAACAAAAGAAGCAGATTGTACTTTTGCGTTCTTTCTTATGGTCATTACCTGAACCCCCTGACTGCTACGGGTAGTCTTTTCAGGGATTTTTTCAGTATTGACAGCCAGTGCCTTATCGGTGTTGCTGATTAAAATAATATCAGAATCGGTAGGCAGGAAAAGAATTTTTACAATGGGTGATTTGGTAGAGAACCCATTGGTCAACTTTTTCCGGTTGGATTTGGTGGCATAACTGCTAAGAGGGATTTTAGCACATTTACCATTTTCAAAGCAGAAAAGAAGGTGACCGCTATAATCTTTACTCAAAACCATACCCACAATACTTGCTTTTTCTGTCATACCAATTAGATTTGGGATGAATTCGCCCAGCTGACTTGCCTTTCCGTCTGGGATATTATAGGCGTGGGTTTTGTAAACATCACCGTTGCTGGCAAAGAAAAGAATTTCTGCCCGGTTGGTGGTTTCTTCTTCTTGAACAATCACGTCATCGTCTTTGAGCCGTTGTTCGCCGGCAGACCGGAGAGATACCAAGGAAATCTTCTTGATATAGCCGTCTTTGGTACGATAGAGGTGGAGGTTGTAATCCTCAATCATCTGGGATTCATCAGGAAGTTCCACATCCTCGTCATCAATCAAAACGGTTCTGCGGTCTGTGCCATATTTCTTTGCTGCTTCCCGCAGTTGTTTTTCAATAATCTTATTTACTTTTGCTTTGCTGTTTTGGATAGATTCCAGTTCTGCAATTTCTTCTTTTAGTTTTTCAATTTCGGCTGTCCGTTTTAAAATGTAATCCTTATTCAGGTTTCTTAACTTGATTTCTGCCACATATTCAGCCTGAATTTCGTCTATGCCAAAGCCTTTCATCAAGTTGGGAACAACCTGTGCATCTTCTTCTGTCTCCCGTACAATCTTGATGGCTTTGTCAATGTCCAATAAAATCAGTTCCAGACCCTCTAAGAGGTGGAGTTTTTCTTTTTTCTTGGCAATGTCATAAGCCACACTTCTTAGGACACAACGGCGACGGAATCGCAACCATTCGCAAAGAATATCATTGACGCCCAAAACAAGGGGAGAACCCTCTACTAAGATGTTAAAGTTACAACCAAAACTATCCTGCAAAGGAGTCATCTTAAAGAGTTTTGCCATCAATTTATCCGGATCGGTTCCGCGTTTTAAATCAATGGTGAGTTTTAAACCCTTTTTATCGGTTTCATCACGGATGTCAGAAATTTCTTTCAACTTGCCTGCTTTGACCAAATCAACAATTTTTTCTACGATAGCCTCAACAGTAGTGGTATAAGGAATTTCTTTGACATCAATGCAGTTCTCTTTCTTATCATATTCATATATAGCCCGAAGTTTAAAACTTCCACGACCGGTCTTGTAAATTTCCTGCATCTCTTCTTTGTTATAAAGAAGTGCACCACCAAAGGGAAAATCCGGTGCAGGCATTACATCGGAAAGGTCTGCTTCTGGGTCTTTCATCACAAGGCAGGTTGCCTCGCACAATTCCTTTAAATTAAAACTACAGATGTTAGATGCCATACCTACCGCAATACCCTGATTGGGGTTTGCCAATACGTTGGGAAAAGTGGTAGGAAGAAGAACCGGCTCCTGCATGGTGCCGTCATAGTTATCTACAAAGTCAATGGTGTTTTTGTCCATATCCCGGAAGATTTCGCTACAAACCTTAGAAAGTTTTACCTCGGTATATCGGGATGCCGCATAAGCCATATCTCTGGAATACTGACGACCAAAGTTACCCTTAGAATCTACCAAAGGAAGTAAGAGAGAACCGTTACCCTCGGTCAGACGAACCATAGTTTCATAAATCGCCTGGTCGCCGTGGGGGTTTAAGCGCATAGTTTGTCCCACTACGTTAGCAGATTTGGTGCGGTTGCCGGAAAGCAAACCCATCTTATACATAGTATAAAGGAGTTTCCGGTGGGAGGGTTTAAACCCATCAATTTCCGGAATAGCACGGGAGATGATAACGCTCATGGCATAGGGCATATAGTTTCTTTCCAGAGTATCGGTAATCTGTTGCTCCTGAATGATTGGATTTTTCATAGGTTATCAACTCCTTTACATCACATCGGTCAGGTCGATAAATTCGTGACCGAAGTTGGCAATATGTTCTTTTCTACCGGCAAGATTGTCCCCCAAAAGCAGGTCAAACATTTCCTGGGTTTTCTCCACATCATCCGGCATAACCTTAATTAAACGGCGGGTTTCCGGATTCATTGTGGTTTCCCACATCATTTCCGGTTGGTTTTCACCAAGACCTTTGCTTCGTTGAATGGTGTATTTTTGCCCTTCTAATTGAGCCATAATCTCTGCCTTTTCTGCTTCATTAAAAGCAAAATAGGACTTATCCTTGCAGGTGATTTCATAAAGAGGAGATTCTGCAATATAAACATAGCCCTTATCAATTAAAGTAGGTGTCAAGCGATAAAGCATGGTTAAAATCAAAGTCCGGATTTGATAACCGTCTACGTCGGCATCGGTGCAGATGATAATCTTATTCCAACGGAGATTGTTAAGGTCAAAGGAATTTAGTTCCTTATTATGCTTGTTATTGATTTCCACCCCGCATCCTAAAACTTTCAAAAGGTCTACAATAACTTCACTTTTGAAAATCTTATCGTATTCTGCTTTCAAGCAGTTCAAAATTTTACCACGGATAGGAATAATGGCTTGGAACTCACTATCTCTGCCAAGTTTACAAGCACCCAGTGCGGAGTCACCCTCTACGATATACACTTCCCTTTGGGAAACATCTTTGCTACGGCAATCTACAAACTTTTTCACACGGTTGGCAACGTCTAAGGTTCCACCCAATTTTTTCTTTACGTTGATACGGGTTTTTTCTGCTTGTTCCCGGCTTCGCTTGTTGACCAGAACCTGTTCACAGACTTTTTCTGCATCCATCTTGTTTTCAATAAAGTAGATATTGAGTTGTTCCCGCAAGAAGTCGGTCATAGCATCCTGAATAAACTTATTGGTAATTGCCTTTTTGGTTTGGTTGGCATAACTGGTGGCGGTAGAGAATGAGTTGCTCACCAGAACCAAACTGTCCTCAACATCGGCAAACTGAATTCTGGATTCATTCTTGGTATATTTGTTATTGGATTTTAAATATTGGTCAATGGCGTAGACAAAAGCATTTCTGACTGCTTTATCAGGGGAACCGCCGTGCTCTAAGTGACTGGAATTGTGATAGTATTCCAAGGCGTTAAAAGCGTTGTTAAAGCAAAAAGCAAACTGCATTTTTACCTTATAATCTGCCATATCCTCACGGTCACGGCCTTTACGCTCTGCTTCAATACTATATACAGAGGTAAGCGCTTTCTCTCCGGCAAGTTCGCTGACATAGTCGACAATGCCGTTTTCATAATAGTATTCAAAAGTTTCAAAAGTTCCGGGAGAGGTTTCGTTTTTCAGTACAAACTTAAGTCCAGAATTGACCACAGCCTGACGTTTTAAAACATCCTGATAAAATTCTAAGGAAATATTGATGTCGGTAAAAACTTTTAAATCCGGTTTCCAATGGATACGGCTTCCGGTATGGCGATGGCGGAAGGGGGTTTTGGTAAGACCGCCTTTGTTTTCGCCTTTTTCAAAATGCAGGTTGAACTTATGGTTATCCCGCAGAATTTCAACCTCCATAAACTCAGAACTATATTGGGTTGCACAGGCGCCAAGACCGTTTAAGCCCAAAGAATATTCATAATCGCCACCGGTGTTGTTTTTGTATTTACCACCGGCATACAGTTCGCAAAAAACTAGTTCCCAGTTGAATTTCTTTTCCTTTTCATTGTATTCTACCGGAATACCACGGCCAAAGTCCTCAACTTCAATGGACATATCCAAGTATCTGGTTACGTTGATCACAGAGCCGTAGCCCTCTCTTGCCTCGTCAATGGAATTGGAGAGGATTTCAAACATAGAATGTTGACACCCCTCAATACCATCAGAGCCAAAGATAACCGCCGGACGTTTCCGAACCCGGTCCGCACCTTTTAGGGAAGAAATACTGGTATTATCATAAGTTTTTGCCGCCATTGACTCAACCTCCGCAAACCAGGAAAACCCGGTTAATATATCATAAAAAGTATGCAATTCCACAAGAAAATGCCTATTCTTTCTTATTGTACCACAAAATATTGCGGTTGTAAAGAAGAAAATGGACAGGGAAAATTCCTGTCCATTTGAACTGACTAAATCAATTGAGGTTCGGTGTTGATTTGATATTCATTGTTCAAAACCACCCAATTTTGTGGGAATTCCCGCATAGAATTCCAGTAGCCAAGACCAAGCAAACCGTATTCCCGTGCCAAGTCAAGTTTTGCCTGGATGCTTCTGGCATCTTCAAACCAGACTTCGTGGAGGGTTCCAGTATCATCGGTATAACGGAACCAAGGTGATTTTGCGGTTTCATCAAATTGAATTTCTGCTCCATACCGCCGTGCAAGGTTAATCGCTTCTACCGGGGATAGAGAGGGGGCGCCGGGATTTCCCCGTTCATAAGGGAGGGTCCAGTCATAACCATAGGTTGGAATCCCCATCAAAATTTTATCCCGGGAAATCCGGGTCAGGGCATATTCTATTACACGACGGACGTTTTGGATAGGAGCAACTGCCAAAGGAGGTCCAAAGGTGTAACCCCATTCATAGGTCATTAAAAGAACCGCGTTTGCGGCGGCACCAATGCCGGCATAATCATGTCCCTCGTATAACACCCCTTGTTGGGTATCGCTGGTTTTGGGTGCTAATGCAGAAAGAAGAGGATAGCCCAAAGGATTCAGCCGCAATCGAAGATTTTGCAAAAAGGCTACATATTCATAACGTTCTTCGGGGTAGATAAATTCAAAATCCACATCCATCCCTTGATAACCTTTGGCTTCTATAGTTTCTAAAATTTGTTCTATCAGTTGTTCTTGTTTGGTCTGGTCGTTAAAAATTAAACTTGCACGTTCGTTACTAAAATTTCCCGCTTCAGTCAGGGTAGACAGATGTAAGAGAGGTTTTGCTTCATATTCCGATGTAACAGAAAGCAAAGTTTCATCGTTTAGGTTTAATAAATTTCCGGTGGCGGTAATGCCATAACTAAATGGTGTGAAGTAAGACAGATAAGGCAATTGTTCTCTGAGAAGTGAAATGTCTATGTTGGGATAGGCGTAACTGTTGGTAATAAAAGAACCCTTTGTGCCTTGATTCTGGTAGCGGATCACCAATTCTAAGCCGGGTTTTATGTTAGCAACACCGCCTAAGATATAGTTGTTGCGAAATAGTTGATACACCGATGTGCCATAGAGAGTTGCAATATCATATAAGGTTTCGCCGGCTTTTACAGTATGTAAAAGTTCCGGTTGAGCAATCACAATCGCCTGTCCTACCACCAGCGAATCGTTAAAAGAAAGACCATTATCTGTCAAAAGGTTGGGAAGGGGTACGCTGTACCTTTGCGCAAGTGCTGTCATAGTATCTCCTGGTGTTACGATATGAATCATCATAGGTTTCCCTCCAGTTTCATTCTAACATATATATATACAAACAGAGGGATAATATACCAAATAAAAAATCCGCAACCTTTTGGTTACGGATTTTAAAAATCTTAGTCTGCCGTATAAGGCATCAATGCAACTTGTCTTGCTCTCTTGATAGCAACAGTCAGTTGTCTTTGGTGCTTTGCACAACAACCGCTGATTCTTCTGGGAAGAATCTTAGCACGTTCTGTCACATATCTTCTCAGTTTTGCAACGTCCTTATAATCGATATGATCAACCTTATCTACACAAAAAGCACAAACTTTACGCTTGGGTCTTCTTGCTCTGGGTCTGTCATTTCTTCTTTCTTCAGCCATTTGTAACGCCTCCTTTAAATCAAATTAAAACGGAAGGTCATCGTCAGTGTCAAGAAGAGGAGTAAAAGCATCGTCTGCCGGAGCATCCGGAAATACAGGTGCAGAAGGTACTACGGGAGCCGCAGTGGTTGTGCCACCTCCAAAAGAGGAAGAACCATCTTGTGCACGTTTGCTTTCACCAAAACTTACTTCGTTGACTACAACTTCGGTTGTATAATTCTTTTTGCCATCCTGACCTTCCCAGGTTCTGGTCGCAATACGACCAATGACAATAATCATCTTGCCTTTTTCGAAATAATTGCTGACAAATTCAGCAGTTTTATTCCAAGCGACACAGTTGATAAAGTCAGTTTGCCGTTTTTCGCCGTAGCCGTTATCCACAGCAACAGAAAAACTACAAACAGGAGTTCCCGCACCGGTATGGCGCAACTCCGGGTCTCGTGTGAGTCTGCCCATAATAATTGCTTTGTTAATCATAGACTAGTCCTCCTCACGTCTGATTACAATGTTACGGATGATACCATCGGTAATGCCGTAAACACGTTCCAACTCAGCAGGGAAATCAGGTTTTGATTTAAAGTTAACCAAAACATAATAGCCTTCTGTTAAATCATTGATCGGGTATGCGAGTCTGCGTTTGCCCCATTCGTCAACGCCTTCGATCTCACCGTACTTTTCAATCAATGACTTGAACTTCTCAACCAAAGCCGTAATGTCTTCTTCGGTCTTTGTTGCATCCACCACGAAAATGGTTTCATACTTGTTGATTGCTTCTGCCATGATTTAGTCACCTCCTTCTGGACTTTGACCCTTGCCTCATGCAAGAGTAAGGATTTGTTTTACAACTTTGATATTATAGTATAAAAAAATTCAAATGTCAAGCATAATTCCAAAATTTTCTCATAAATATTAGACAAGCCTAAGAAAAAGGAGGAAGTTTTATGAAACGTTTGGTTTTGGGTGTACTTTTTTTGACTATGTCTGTATTTTGCTTGCCGGTAATTCTTGCCTCGATTACCTATGTTTTATCAAAAGAAGATATTCCGGCAACTGCTGATGTACAGTTATCCGAGGTAGCAAATCTTTTGCCAAAGTCAGGTGAGATAACTTTATATCGAACTGCAAGTGGTGAAACGGATACTGTGAATTTTGAAGAGTACATTGCCGGGATTGTAGGGCAAGAAATGACAGAAAAACATCACAAAGAGGCGTTAAAAGCCCAAGCAGTGGCAACGAGAAGTTACATTCTTAGCAAAATTTCCGCTTATCAGGCAAAAGCGCCGGAAAATCATCATGGCGCTATGCTTTGCGATGATTTTTACCATTGCAGAAGTTGGGAACCGTTAAATGGTCAGGAAAAAATCCGACAAGCCGTAGAAGAAACAAAAGGAGAATATCTTTCCTATGAGGGGGAGGTGGCAAAAGCATATTTTCACAAAATCAGCAATGGAAAAACAGAGAATATAGAAGATGTTTGGGGTGTATCCATCCCTTATCTCCGTTCAGTAGAAAGCAAGGAAGATGAACGTGCAGACGGCTATAAAAGCCGTGTGTTTTATCCAAAAGCGGCGTTTTTCAGCGTAATTCGTGGCTTACGTCCTAATATAGAGTTGCCGGAAAGTTTAGAAAATACGGAGTTTACAGGCAAATACTACCAAGGCGGAAGTTTAGAGTCTATCACCATTTTTGGAGAAAAGTTTACCGGCAAGGAATTGGAGGAAGCCTTTCGTTTGCGGAGCCGTGCTTTTACCTTATCCTTTGAGGATGAACAAGCGGTCTTTGATGTAAAAGGTTACGGTCACGGTGTGGGAATGAGTCAGTTTGGTGCAAAGAAAATGGCAGAGGCAGGAAAAAACTATCAGGAAATTTTGCTTCATTATTATCAGGGGGTTACTCTAGAAAACACGAATGATTGACTTCGTGCTATTTTTATAATATAATGAAAAAAAATAACTTGTAATAGGAGGGCTTTTTATGGCAAATAATTTGGTAATTACCATCGGACGGCAGTTTGGTTCTTGTGGTAGGGAAGTTGCAAAAAAAGTCGCAGGAAAATTGGGAATAACTTTTTACGATAAGGAACTAATTGGCATCGCTGCAAAAGAAAGCGGACTTTCGGAAGCGTTGTTTGAGGGGATAGAAGAAAAAGCAACCAGTAGCCTTTTGTATTCCTTGGTTATGGGAATCCAATCCAGTAACGGTGCCTATTACCGCTATGGCGATAATCTTAATGCGGACGGACTTTTCAGAATTCAAGCACAAGTCATTCGCAATCTGGCAGAAAAAAGCCCTTGTGTCATCGTTGGCAGATGCGCAGATGATGTCCTGCGGGAAGAAGAAAAATTGATCAATGTTTTTGTTCACGCCGATACCCAGTGGCGGGTAAAACAGGTAATGGAACGTTATAACCTAAAGGAACGGGATGCGGAAAAATTACTTTTAAAAACCGATAAACGTCGTGCTTCTTTCTATAATTTCTATACCAATCAGGTGTGGGGAAACGCTGATAACTATCACTTGTCGTTAGATACCTCTAAGATCAGTATTGACCAGGCGGCAGAATTGATTGTCAACTATGCCAAAATGGCATACGAAGGATAATTACAAGAAAAGCCTTAGGATGTTTAGCCTAAGGCTTTTCTCGTATAACGAAAAAAGATTGCAGAAACGTCTGCAACCTTTTTATGATTTATTTAATCAGTTCAATCAGTTTTCCTAAGACTGGTTCGAATTTTGCACCGTACCAATGATTATCTTCTTCAGCAGTAGCGTCGATACAGCATAATGTATAATCTGCTGCAATCTTTGCTGCCTCATAGGCGGTTTTTCTATTTACAAGCGCACCCACAAAGGCGGAAGCATAAATATCGCCGGTTCCGTGGCAACCATTTGGTTTTTTGGTGTGCTCATAATATTGATAGTTCCCTTTTTCGTACACAACAACTCCGGTGGTTTCTGATTTATATGAAACGCCGGTTAAAATAATATTTTCGCATCCAAGAGCAGAAAGTGCAGAAAGAAGATTGTCGATATATGTACGGTCATAGGTTTCTTGATAAGGAATACCGGTCAAGAATGCGGCTTCCGTAATATTGGGAACTAAATAATCAGCCTTTTTACAAAGTCCTTTCATTGCATCAACAAAGGCATCGTCAAACCCGGGGTAGAGTGCGCCGTTATCTGCCATAGCAGGGTCAACAATATGTAAGCAGGAGGGAGCAGATACCTTTTCAAAAATTTTTGTAACATATGAAATTTGTTGGGTGCTTCCTAGATAACCGGTATAGATAGCATCAAAAGTGATGCCTTCTTTTACCCAATGTTCCCAAATCCCTGGCATATCTTCTGTCAAATCCCGAAAAGTGTATCCAGTAAAACCGGCGGTGTGGGTGGAAAGTACCGCAGAGGGCAGCACACAGGTTTCAATGCCGCATGCAGAAATAATTGGAAGTGCAACGGTCAAAGAACATTGTCCAACACATGAAATATCCTGAATGGTTAAAACTTTTTTATAACTCATTAAAAAACACTCCTTTACAAAAACCATTATTTGGATTATAATGCAAATGTGATAATAAGTAAATGTTCAAAAAAGGAGAATTTTATATAACCAGATGAAGGAAAAGAAATATTTAAATCTTTACAAACTAATAAAGGAAAAAATTGTTGATGGCGAATATCCTGCGGGGTCAAAACTTCCGTCAAAAC
Source organism: Ructibacterium sp. (assembly GCA_045544295.1). GTDB lineage: Bacteria > Bacillota > Clostridia > Monoglobales > Monoglobaceae > Ructibacterium. The sequence goes on from JAZPYU010000077.1 coordinate 14,061, forward strand.
GAGTTGTTTCCGATAAAACAGGGTATAGTGTCATTACGGTGGAAGCCGCTTACCAGATGTTAATGGATGAGGGATATATTCAATCAAAAGAAAGAAGCGGTTACTATGTTTGTCAGTTTGATTTTTTGGCAACACAAGAAAAAAATAAAGAAACACAAATTCAATATTTAGAAGAAACTATTGAGGTTCCTGAGG
>JAZPYU010000078.1:0-13337 GCA_045544295.1 Ructibacterium sp.
ACAGAACGACATGGCTACGATCCGACTTGTTCGAATCCCCTAGGAGTCACCACAAAGGCATCGCTTTGGCGGTGCTTTTTCCATAACCACTTGGCGTACAGTTTGGGAGATATTAAAAGGGCTTGAAATCATTGATTTCAAGCCCTTTTAGCATGTCAATAAACCTGTTGGCAGATTGTGAAAAATCGTTTTCATCGCTGTACAGAGGTACTGCAGAGAACGATTTCGCAAAAAGCAAAGAATAAGGCTGTGCAAAAGCACAGCCTTATTTCATTTACGGTCTTTCATAGTGTACAATATCATACTCGTAATCAATATATAAATTCTTCCAAATTTCACTGGGTCTGGTATTCGTATAGGTATGTTCGTTGGTTGCTTCTACCATTTCGTAGTAATACCATTCGTTTTCCGGATTATCCGGCCATTTTTTGATACCTTCAACCACGCCATAAGACTTAACACCACGGGAAAGGACACGGTTGATAATCGTTGCGGTTTCTGCACGGGTGATGGGCTGTTCCGGTTTAAAACTACCATCTTCATAACCATCAATCCATTTATTTGCCACTGCGGTAGAAATATATCCGTATGCCCAATGGGAATCATCTACATCAGAGAAAGGAACTTGGGATTCCTTCGCCTTAGCAAAACGTGCTACAATGGTTACCAATTCTGCGCGGGTGATTTCGTTATCACCATAAAAATTGCCATCTTCATAGCCGTTCACATAGCCACCCTTTGCCATAGAAGATACCGCTTTGTTATACCACAAAGTCTTTTCTACATCGCCAAAACCATTTTCCAAAGTGAAGATTTCTTCCCGGATTTCCGGTCTTAATAAACGATAAAGCATGGTGGTTGCTTCTGCCCGGGTAACATTTGCCTCCGGGCGAATGGTGCCATCCGGATAACCTTCCAGATAAACGATGTGCTGTTCTGTGTTCAAAACATCAGCCACACCGGTTTCTTTTGGATCCGCTACCTCATCTCCACCATCGAAATAATCGGGTAAACCGGGCACGGGAGGAACTACCTGACTACCGCTTTGGGCCACATAAAGTTCCGCCGTTACTTCCGGCACACTGGCAACGGGGTCAATCCCTGTAAAAGTATATTCTTGTTTCCGGCTGTACCGTTCAATCGCGGTAGTGCCGGTAATGGTACCAACTAAAAGACAATCCTGTGCCGCTGTGGCAACAACGCCGTTTCCGGTAAAGGTCATATCACCAAGGGCATTTGCCAAATTACTTTCTAAGTCACCAACCGTAATACCTTCTTTTACCTTTACTTTAATCACAAAAGTATCATTGGCTTCACCAAAGGTCAGGCTTCTGCTTACTTCTTCAAAGACCAGTTTTGCATTATTATTGAAGCCATCCATATTACTACCACCGGTTACAGATGCCGGCATAGTCAGTACATTAGGATAAGTTAAGGTAAGGGTCCAGGCTCCGGTTACCAAACAAGAATGCAGTTTTTCCACCAGCGAAGTACGTGATTCTCCCGAAAAATTTTCATACAGGTCTAAGATTTCTTTATAATCCTTCTCAAACTGTTCCCGTACCGGTTTCATATTCAAACTAGCACGGAAAGATACCTGATCACCCAACTTCACCTGAAGTCTGTCTACAAATGTAGTCCCATTACCGCTTACCTGCAAGTCTGCAGGCACATCAATCGGGACCGGTGCCGCGAAAGCAACTAAGGATGAAAATATCATTACCGATACTAACATCATTGCTAATAATTTTTTCATAAAAAGGTCCTCCTTCTTAAAATGCAATAAATATTTTGCTTTATTATATTCTCTTTGATTTCAAACTTTTTTGCCAGATATGAAACATCAGCAAAAAGGCCAAATAACCTGTCATAGCCCCTATCGTGTCCAGACAAACATCCGACCATTGTCCACTCCTGCCCGGAACAAAACGTTGATGGAGTTCGTCACTACACGCATAGAGAAAGGTAAAAATAAGAACAATGCCTGTCTGCTTTTTCCCATCAAAGCCATATAATTTACTTTGCCAGGCAACAAAAAAACCCAAAGATGCATAGATGAGAAAATGAGCACTTTTCCGAATCGGCTTTTCAAAGAAAAGTAAAATTCCCCATTGTTTTTCCCGAGGTAATCCGGAAAAGAAAGGGAAGCATCCTAAAATTCTGGCAAGTAATCCTTGGCTTACATCGGTGGACTCTGTGGCATCCTGCCCGGAAAACCAAAAAATCAGAAAAGTCACGCCGGCAATTGCCAACCACAAGAAGAATTTCCCCCATCGACGCATAACTGCCTCCAAATTATTGATATTTCCCAAGCAAAGCCGCTTTTTTTACACTTTTTTCCGACTGGTAGGTTGCCCGAATTTTTGTAATCAAATCCGTGCTATGCCCGGTTTGAAGGAGTTCCTCCTTCATTTCTGCCAAAATCTGCTCCATCTGGGCATCGCATTGATCTTCCAGCGCAATACCTTGCCGGAGAAATCGCTGAGCAAAATCCATAAGATCAATATTACCGCCACTTTGATTGTATTCCTTTTTTGCTTGGGCCTCCAGGGCATTTAATTTCCCCACAAACGTGGACCGAAGCAAATAAATTCTTGCCATCAATTGTTGTATTTTGGCGTTATTTTCCACAGAACCTTTCCCCATAATCAGATTCAAGGCATCTTCCTCTGTCAGTTTCCCGCTGTTTAACAATTCTTCCTGCTGAAGAGATAAGGGGGTAATACCGGATAAATTTAATTCATCTAAGATTTTTTGGATATTTTCTTCGTTTTTCCGCAGCAAGGCTTGTTGCTCCTCTGTGGTATATCGGAAGTTCACCCATAGGGCACGAATATTATTCCATTGAGAAACCGTCAACACACAAAGGCCTATGACCAACAACAGAGATACCAAAACAATGACACTATGTTTTTTCTTTGTTTTCATTGATGCCAAAGTTGTGCCCCCCTTACACCTCGCTGAATTCTTCCTCTTCCTGCACAATGGGCTTATAAACCGGTGACTGATAAGTAGGCACTACCTGTGCCACCACCGTTTTCACAGCCGTGTTATCCTCCGATTCGATGGCTTCTTCTAAGATTTTCAATTTCTTTTTCAAATCTTCCATACTATCACAAATCGGCTGACCAATATAAATTTTATTATGGGCAGTTTTTTGAAGTCCTTCCTCATCCATCAAAAGTTCTTCATAGAGTTTTTCACCGGGACGCAGTCCTGTGAAAACAATCTCAATATCCTTGCCGACACGGAGGCCGGATAATTGAATTAAATTCTTTGCCAAATCGTAGATACGAACGGGCTCACCCATATCCAAAACGAAAATTTCCCCCCCTTTGGCAAATGCCGCCGCCTGTAATACCAGTTGCGCCGCCTCCGGAATGGTCATAAAGTAACGGATAATATCCGGGTGGGTCACCGTAAGAGGACCGCCTTTTTGTAATTGCTTTTTAAATCTTGGCAATACGGACCCGTTAGAGTCCAGTACATTACCAAAACGAACCGCTACAAACTCCGTTTCACTTATGTTTTGCATATTCTGGACAATCATTTCGCAAATTCGTTTGGTTGCACCCATAATATTGGTAGGATTTACCGCTTTATCGGTAGAAATCATCACGAACTTTTTCACACCGTTTTTACTTGCACATTGGGTTGCATTCCAAGTACCAAACACGTTGTTCTTTACCGCCTCAACCGCATTGGCTTCCATCATCGGCACATGCTTATGTGCTGCCGCATGGAAAACAAGTTCCGGTTTATGCTCAGCAAATACGTGCATCAGCCGTTGTTCGTCCCGGACAGATGCAATGACAACAGCAATATTCCCTTCCGGGAATTGTTCTCTTAAATCGTTTTCCAGTTCAAAAACATTGTTTTCATAAATATCCAAAATCACTAACTTTTTGGGCATAAACCGCATAATCTGCCGACAAAGTTCAGATCCGATAGAACCACCGCCACCGGTTACCATAACAACTTTGCCCTGAATATCCTTGGCAATCACGCTGTTATCCAACTTCACCATTTCTCTGCCTAAAAGATCCTCCACCTCTACTTTACGCAAAAAGTCAGTACTCTTGCGGTTAAGCAAAGATTCTGCAAAGCCGGAAATCATTTTTAATTGGCAAGGGGTTTCCGCACAAATGTTCAAAATTCTTTTCTTCTCATCAGAACTAATCTCCGAAATAGCAAAAATCAGTTCATCCGGACGTAATTTCTCGCAAAGTTTGGGAATATCCGCGGTGGTTCCCAATACCTCTGCCTCCTGAATCATCATCCGCTTTTTTAATTTATCATCGTCTACAAAACCTATAACCCGATAGTTCAGATCTTTATTTACAGTAATATCTCTGGCTAAGATAGCCGCCAAAGAACCGGCGCCGATAATCAATACCTTTTTGGCATCTTCTTTGCCCTCGGAAGAAGTAATGATGCCTACAATCCGTTTGATACCACGAATGGCCATCCGCATCCCTAAAATCATACTAAAAGAAAGGGTCGTGGTCACAAGACTCATCCGCACAGAAGTCTTTTCAAATGCAGAGGAAGTGTCCGGGTCCAAAACGCTGATGATTGCCAAAACCACCCCTGCGGTAAAACAAGCGGCAATAATCCGGCAATAATCTCGGGTTCCGGCATAAATCCAACAAATATGATATCCGCCAAACAGGAAGATTGCCAAAGGGAATATCAGTAAGCCCAAAAACAACAATGGCTCATGTTGTGCCATTTCCTCTAAAAACCCCTCTTGTCTTAACAGAGTCACTAAAACATGAGAGAATGCAACCAACATAATATCAAAGAAAACCAGATATCGATTTCTGGTAATCTGCCACAATAGTTTCACAAACAATCCCTCCTATAAATTATCTCCGTTAATTATCTTATCGGCATTTTCCATCAATTTTCTCAATGCCGGTTCTCCTGCATTTTCTGCAATCACTCTTGCGGCTTCTTGAAGATTGGGTTTGCGGGAAGATAGGTTGTGACTATCACTGCCTATCACATCAATCATCCCATCTTTCAGCCACGCCAGTGCCCGTTTGCGGGTTCTTCTTGCAATGAAAAATTCTGCATTCACCTGCATAACCACACCATCTTGGTGAAGTTTTTGAAGTATCTTCCGGTTTTTCCGATTATACGCGTATCGCTCAATATGGGCTAAAATAGGGTCAATGTTCTGCTCCAACATCAAATGTTGCATATGAACTGCGAACGTTTCCTTCCATCTTCCGCCCCAGGTTTCCACCAACAGATATCTGCTATCTCCGATACAAAGTTTTTCAATTCCTTCAATACGAGAAAGTCCTAACCCGCAATAAAGAACTTCTGCACCAAGTATCATCCGGGGAAAAACCTCACCGTACTCTTCTACGGCACGATACGTTCGATTCCGTCTTTCTAAATATTTATCAATACTTTCATTGCGCATATCAAAATGCGAAGTTGCTACCACCGTTTCCACGCCTTGTTGTCTCATACAATTCAGCATTTCAAAGGTCTGCGCCATACTTTCGCTTCCATCGTCCATCTTAGGAAGTATATGGGCATGGATATCAACCATTGTTTACCTCCCCACCGGTTCCGCTGTCTCCGGAACTGTAAGTATGGTAGTAATAATAGCCTCTTCTCTTGTAGCGATACCGATATCCATACTTGTATTTGTATTTATACTTGTAGCCGCCACCCACAAACTCTGCCTTGGCACCATTGTAAAGAGCACCTAATACCTTTGCCTTTACAAATTCAAGCTGAGAAAGAGCCTTGGTAAAATCTGATTTATTTGTCCTTTGCTGATTGACAATCAACAAAACGCCGCTAGTCTTACTGGCAATCAAAGATGCATCGGTTACCACGTTAACCGGAGGAGTGTCTACAAACACATAATCATAACGCTGACCCAGTTCTTTCAACAAATCCTCCATCGCATCCGACGCCAAAAGTTCCGCAGGGTTTGGGGGAATGTCTCCGGCAAAGATAACATCTAAATTTTCATACTTGGTACTTTTGATTACCTCATCCAAAGAGTTCATCCGGGCAAGGTAGTTACTAAGTCCGGGTCTACCTTTGGTACGGAGCAATCGTCCAACGTTAGGACGACGCAAGTCACAGTCCAAAACACAGACTTTAATGCCCGCTTCCGCAAAGGTAATACCCATATTAAGGCAACTGGTGGTCTTACCTTCGGCCACGCCGGCGCTGGTTACCAGAATAACCTTTTCATCTTTGGCTGGCAAAGAAAAAATCAAATTGGTTCTAAGAGCCTTGTAGGCCTCCTTCACATAAAAAGGTGTGATGTCAGAAAGAATTTTTTCCTCATCTCGCAAAACCTGATATTTCCGATCACTTTTCTTCATTTTATCAGTCTGGTTCTGAGGCGTTTCTGCCATATTCTTTTGTGCCTCCAAGTTTTGTTTTTTTCCTTTATTACTCATGATGTATCTCCTTCTTTCCCGAAGTACCGATTTTATTTACTCTCGTAATCGAATACACATAAAATTCCACACTAACAGTCATAAAATTATATCACCTTTCTGGAAAAAGGTCAAGTCTTTGTCTTTATTTTTATGAAGAAAAATAAATAAATCGGCAAATAGACTAAAAAACAAAGAAAGCGCCTGTTGTTACAGGCACTTTCTTTGTTTATTTTTCAAGATAATCAAGTAACGCTAAATAGGTTTCGGCAGTCCACCCCATCATGTTAGGCATATCGTACTCGTTTGCCACATTGATGTTGTCTTCTACTACATTGTATTTTCCCCAAAGGTTTTCTGTCTTTGTGAAAGTTTTTTCTGCTCATTTTCATACACATTAAAATTTTCTCCAGGTTTCCCTTTGGGCCAACAATAACAGCGGGAAAATTTCCAAACGACCTGCCAACATATTGAAAATTAAAACCAGTTTACTAAGACCGGAAAAGCCGGAAAAGTTTCCGGTAGGGCCAACCGCATCCAGACCGGGACCGATATTATTGAGCGCAGAAACTACCGCTGTAAAATTAGTAATTCCGCTGTAATTATCCAAAGATATAATCAGAACAGACGCCGCCATAATCAAAATATATGCCACAAAGAACACATTGATGGCACGAACGGTTTCGTGGGGAACGGTTTTCCCATCCACCTTCACCTTTGTCACGCCGGTTGGGTGCAAAAATTGACGAATTTCTTTCCCCACCGTTTTAAAAAGAACCATCAATCGGGAAACCTTCATACCGCCACCGGTACTTCCCGCACAGGCACCTACAAACATCAAAATAACCAAAACCGTCTTGGAAAGTTCCGGCCACAAGTTAAAGTCGGTGGTTGCATAGCCGGTTGTAGTAATGATAGCCCCTACCTGGAACACTGCATGCCGTAAGGTTTCAAAGAACCCATCATACATATGCCCAATATTCAAGCAAATAATCATAGTGGCGATTCCAATCAGGATAAAATACCAACGAACTTCTTCCATCAAGACCGCACGACGGATTTTTTTTTGCAGCAACAGGAAATAAAAACTAAAGTTTACACCAAACAAAATCATAAAGATGGCAACAACCCATTGCAGATAAGGGGAATATCCACCAATACTGTCATTTTTGATACCAAAACCACCGGTACCCGCTGTACCAAAAGCAGTGGTGGTTGCATCAAACCAAGACATACCACCCAACAACAACAGAATAATTTGTATCAAAGTAAATACAATATAAATCCCATAAAGAATTTTTGCCGTCATTTGCAGTTTGGGAACCAGTTTTTCCACCTGAGGTCCCGGACTTTCCGCTTTCATTAAGTTTGCGGCACTACCACCGGAAGAAGCGTTCAGCATCAGTACAAACATCAAAACACCCATACCGCCTACCCAGTGGGTAAAACTTCTCCAAAACAAGATACCTTTGGGCAAACTCTCTACCTCGGCGAGGATACTGGCACCTGTGGTAGTAAATCCGGAAACCGTCTCAAAAAAGGCGTCAATGGGGTTTGGGATTGCGCCGGTAAGCCCAAAAGGCAATGCACCCAAAAGACTGATAAAAAGCCAACTGAGTGCTGTAATGATAAATCCTTCTTTGATATAAAACACCTGATTGGCAGGTTTTTTCCAGATACAAATGCCCCCCAAAAACCCGCAGCAAACAATACTAATTAAAAAAGCATAGGCGGAAGTTGCTTCTCCGTATAAACCGGATACCAAAAGAGGGAGGGTCATCAATGCGCCTTCAAAAAGGACAACTTTACCCAACGTATAAAAAACCATTGCAAGATTCATATCTTACCTCCGTTAATCCGCCAAAATATCACAAATATCACGAAGACCTTGTGCCAGAGTTACCACAATGACAGAATCCCCTGCCTTGATTTTATCATTACCACGAGGAATAATCACTGCTCCATCACGCATAATGGAACAAACCAACAGATTGGGTTTTAAGTTCAGTTCTGCCAAAGTCACTTCGGTTATCTTAGAATCATTATGCACCGTAAATTCCAGCGCCTCTACCCGATCATCCAAAATCTGATACAGGGTCTTGATATTACTGCCGGATGCATTCTGCAAAGCACGAACATGCTGCACAATAAAATCACAGGTGATATATTTGGGGTAAACCACGCTTCCAATATCCAAATCGTCAATGATATCGTCAAATTCCAAACGATTGACCTTGGCAGCCGTAGTGGTAACCCCCTGCTTTTTCGCAAATAATGCCAAAAAGACATTTTCTTCGTCCAGATTGGTTAAGGAGACAAACCCTTCTGCCATTCGAAGACCTTCGGTCAAAAGCAACTGCCTGTCGGTACCGTCACCGTGGATAATGGTAGCCTCCGGTAACATTTCCGCCAACATTTCGCAACGTGCCATATCTTTCTCTACGATTCTTACCCGGATATGGTGTTCCAATAATTCTTTGGCAAGATAGTAACCAACCGTTCCTCCACCCACAATCAAGGTGTTTTTAACAGGTTCCACCGGCAAATTCAGTTTTTTGAAGAAATCTGCCGCTTTTTCCCGGGTGGCAAGTACGGTTACCATATCCCCGTCTTGCAGACGGAATTCACCATCAGGAATAATCACTTCGTGTTCCCGCTCCACCGCACAAATCAAAACGTCACAACCCAGTTTTGTAGGGATATCTTTTAGGGACATCTCACCCAAACCGTGGGCATCGGTCAGGCGGAATTTAATCAGACGGATCTTACCATCTGCAAAAGTGTCAATTTTATCTGCCGCCGGGAACCGCAACAAACGGGAAATCTCCCTTGCGGCGGCAAGTTCCGGGTTAATGATGGTGGAAATTCCCAACTGCTGCCGGATAAACTCCAATTCCTTACTGTAAAGAGGGTTCCGCACCCGGGCTACCGCACGGCATTGACCTGCCTTTTTCGCAAACATACAACAAAGAAGGTTTAGTTCATCAGAACCGGTCACCGCCAGAAAAACATCTGCAGTTTCCAAGCCGGCTTCTTCCAGCACCGCAATGGAAGACCCATTACCAATGACGCCCATTACGTCTAATTCCTCTGTAATATGCTGAATCCTTGCCGCATCGGTATCTATTACGGTAATGTTATGCCCTTCATCAATCAATTTACCTACCAGGGCGTTTCCTACCTTACCGCAACCTACTAAGATAATGTTCATAAAAATCCCTTTCCTTCCGGATTAATCTTCACGATAACGAAACATAAGATGCATTCTGTACAGCACTATTATACCACGTTTTTAAAAAATGTCCAGCAGAATATTACAGTTCCCGTCTTCCTTGACATTTTTACCTGTTCTATGCTATATTGGGAAAAATAAATCTATCCGAAATTATGGTGAAATTATGAAACAAATTATTGTCATTGGTGGCGGTGCCGCCGGAATGATGGCTGCGGGAACGGCTGCCAAACAGGGCCATCATGTAAAACTTATCGAACAAAACAACCGCTTGGGGAAAAAACTTCTCATTACCGGCAAAGGTCGTTGCAATGTAACCAACGCCTGTGACGGGCCGGAGGAATTGATTGCCAACATCCCCACCAATGGGAATTTCTTATACAGCGCCTTTTACACCTTTGACAATCACCAGACTATGGATTTTTTTGAAGAACTTGGCGTTCCTTTGAAGGTGGAACGGGGCAACCGGGTTTTCCCGGTTTCGGACAAAAGTGAAGATATTGTACAAGCACTCCGCCGATACCTGATTGAAAATTATGTGGAACTTATCGAAGACCGGGTGGACGATATTCTTACCGAAGACGGACATATCAGCGGCGTACTTACAGAAAAACGCGGAGAGATTTTCTGTGACGCGGTCATTCTTGCCACCGGCGGACTTTCTTATCAAAAAACCGGTTCCACCGGTGACGGATACACTTTTGCAGAAAATTTAGGGCATACCATTACCGACCTTTATCCGTCCTTAGTGCCCATTCAGGTGGCAGAGGATTGGATTGGTGGTCTGCAAGGGCTTACCCTGAAAAACATCGCCTTAACCGTTTTAAATGGAAAAAATAAAAAGATTTATACCGATTTTGGGGAAATGATGTTTGCCCACTTTGGGCTGACAGGGCCTGTCATTCTCAGCGCAAGCGCCCATATGAGGAAGTTAGGAAAGGAACCTTATCGCATCCTTTTAGATTTAAAACCCGCACTTAACGAAAAGCAATTAGACGCCAGAATTCTTCGGGATTTTAGCGAAAATTTAAACCGGGATTTCTGCAATAGTTTAGGTGGTCTTCTGCCCTCTGCCTTAATCCCCGTCATCACCAAACTTTCCGGCATTGACCCCAGAAAAAAAGTAAACTCCGTTACCAAAGAGGAACGGAGCCGTTTCGTACAAATATTAAAGCATTTAGAGTTTACACCTACCGGTTTTTGCCCCATTGAACAGGCAATCATCACTTCCGGCGGGGTGAATATCCGGGAAGTCAATCCCTCTACCATGGAGTCAAAACTGGTACCGGGTCTTTTCTTTGCCGGAGAAATTTTAGACGTGGATGCCTATACCGGTGGGTTTAACTTACAGATAGCGTTTTCTACGGGCTATCTTGCGGGCTCTTGTTGCTGACGCCCGAAGGTATCTCGCCCGGATATTGGTGTAAATGGTGGAATATAGTACACAAAAAATAATGGAAATCAAATAGGTGGTAAAGAAGTTAATCACAAACCGTCTTAAAATTTGGTCGATACCCATTTCCGTCATCAACCAATTCATCACGATGATGATAAGACAATGCCACAAGTAAATATCATAAGAGGCCTGCGAGATACTGGTAAGCAGGCCTTTTCCTCTGCTCTCTAAAGAAATGGTAAGTTCACGGATATAAGCATAGAATCCCAAAATAGAGAAGAAGCAAAACAGTATCATAATGATGGGGGAAAAGCCATAAACCATCACGCCGGCAAACTGCATATAAGAAAGAACGCAATGGGTTACCGCCATCACAAGCCAACCGCCATAAAGGAATGGTTTGCCCTTGATGAGGATTTTTTCAAATACTTCGTAATACATCCCTGCATACATACCCAAAATCCAAAAGAACAAATAAGCCGGAAAGATCTTATGAATGGCGGCAGTATAGGGGAAATTCATCCGGAAAAATACCGTTATAACAAGGGATACTGCCAGAAGAATGATGCCAAACACCTTGTTCTTCCACCGGCTGCAATAAATCCAGATAGGCATCAAAAGATAGAACTGCAAAATCAAAATTACAAAATAAAATTGTGCAGAAATATCTCCGGTAATCAAAAAGTGCCAAAGGTCATCCCAGTTAAATTCATAAATGCCGATGCCAAAGGAAAGAACCAAATAATATACAACAATGACTACCCAATAAGGAAGGCAAATCTTTTTTAGTCTGTCCCATAAAAATTTAGGGTAAGGAAAGTGCCGGGATTCCCCATACTTATAGAAAAGTTTTAGTCCGCTGGTAAAGATAAACCCGGGCACCGCAAAGGTAGCAAGACGGGTAATGGAAGAAAAAAGCACAGACCAAAAACTCCATTTCGGCAAGGTGTCCACACCTTCCGAAAAAAGATGGATTAAAATCACAAACATACATAAGAAAAATTCAAAAACCGATACCTCGGTAATTTTACGTTTCATAACACTTATCTCCCTGTTTTTCTTCTTTCCCATTTTACAATACCTTTTTTCTTCTGTCAATGGCTTTTCACCATTGACTTTTTCGCTGCAAATTATTATACTGTCTAAGAATGTCGAATATAAGAAAGGGGGATATGGATGGAACTGTCTACCGGGCGGCGCTACTTGTTCTGGATCGCACTTGCCTTTTTGGGCGGAATTTGTTACGGACTCAGAAACCATATCCCGGCTTATTTTATTCCCTCCTTTCTTTGGTATAGCGGGGTTTTTCTTCTCTTTTTAGGGTTACTTTTTCTTCTTTTACCCCTTATCTTCCGAAACTTCATTCTGCCCTCCGGCGACCTTGTCCTTTTGTGGTTTGTCTTGCTTTCCTTTTGTCTTGGTATCTTTCGGGTCAGTTATTTTGAATCTTTTCAGTTTCGATCTCTGCAATCTACCGCCGGAAAGGTCCGTACCTACGTCGGGGTGGTTTTGGGCACACCAGAGCCAAGCAGCAGCGGAAAAACCTTAGGCTTTCCGATCAAGATGTTATATACACAAGAAGAGGATGACAAAACCTCTTTAAAAGGAAAGATTTATATTTATGCCAAACCGGAACTTTCCTCCTCTTTGCAATACGGGGATGTGATTTCCTTTTCCTGCAATCTGACCCCGCCCCAAGGCGCACCTTTCCCCGGGGGTTTTAGTAATCGGGACCGCTTTTATAGTCAGGGCTTTCTTTTTTCGCAATACATTCAGAACCTATCTTTGACGGAGGAAACCTATCAGCCAACCTTTGTTGACCGCTTTCAAAGATTTGGTGGCAACCTGCAACAAAAGATACTTTCTTCCATTGATAACACTTTTGGTGAAACCACCCAAGAAAGTGTACTCTTAAAGGGCATCTTGTTGGGCGATCGGGAAGATTTTACCCCGGAACAATACCAAAATTTTGTGAATTCCGGGTTGGTTCATATTACCTCAGTATCCGGCATGCACGTGATGTTTCTGGTTGCCTTTTTATCCTTTTTCTTTCGGAAACTCCATCTGCCCAAACTCCTTGCCCATCTTCTGCTGACCATAGCCCTTATCATCTTTTGCTCCATGGCATCCTTTACGGCATCCGTTTGCCGGGCAGTCATTCTGATGCTTCTTGCCCTTTTGGCGCAATCCCTTAGGCGGGAGCCGGACACGCTGACTTCCCTTTCCCTTGCGGCAGTCATTCTTTTGATGGTAAACCCCTATACCATAACTTCTTACAGTTTTATCCTCTCCT
>JAZPYU010000079.1:0-2271 GCA_045544295.1 Ructibacterium sp.
CGGCCACGAAATCTTGGTGGACGTTGTTTTACATTAAAAGGAGATTTTACTATGTTTTTTCCCTACTATTTTGATTGGACTTTTATCATTTTAATTCCGGCGGTACTGTTGTCCTTGTGGGCGCAGGCTAACGTGAACGGAACTTTTAAAAAATATGCCAAGGTGCATAGTCGCCGTGGCAGTACCGGCGCGGAAATTGCAAGAAAAATTTTAGATATGAACGGGCTTTATCAGGTACAAGTAGAACGAGTAGCCGGTAGTTTAAGCGACCATTTTGACCCCAAAGCCAACGTGGTTCGGCTTTCGGACTCTACCTATGCCAGTACTTCGGTGGGGGCGATTGGTGTTGCGGCACACGAGGTAGGGCACGCCATCCAGTATGCAACAGGATATGCACCCATTAAGGTGCGGAACAGTATTGTGCCGGCCGTGAACATTTGCAACGCCCTTTCTATGCCCATCATTTTGATTGGTCTGTTGTTTGCCGGTGCCGGATGGATTGATTTAGGAATTTTATTGTTCTCTGCAACGGTTCTTTTTCAGTTAATTACCTTGCCGGCAGAATTCAATGCAAGTCGTCGTGCTATGGCAACCTTGCGGGGACAACATTTATTGGATGAGGAAGAAGCAAAAGGTGCAGAAAAAGTTTTAAAGGCGGCGGCAATGACTTATGTTGCGGCAGCAGTCAGTGCGATTTTAAGTTTGCTTCGTTTGATTTTGCTTTTTGGAAACCGGAGAGATGACTAATGGCTAACACAAGAGAGTTGGTGCTGAAAGCACTGTATCGAATGGCAACGGAAGACGCTTATTCCAATCAGGTCTTAAAAGAGGTTCTTTCTCATAAAGATTTAGATGGGAAAGATAAAGGCTTTGCCACAGAATTGCTGACCGGCGTTGTGCGAAACCAGTTGAAACTGGATTACATTATTGGAAAATTTTCCAAAATCAAACTGAAAAAACTCAGTCCTTGGGTGCATCAGATTTTGCGGATGGGTGTTTATCAGTTGGTTTGTATGGATAAGGTGCCGGAAAGTGCGGCGTGTAATGAATCTGTGAAACTGGCACGGCGTTATGCCCACGGTGCTGCGCAAGGTTATGTGAATGGTGTGCTTCGCAGTGTGGCAAGAGAAAAAGAAAATATTCCATACCCCAAAGAACCCATAGAATGGCTGAGCGTTTTATATTCCTGCCCCCTTTGGTTGACAGAAAAGTTAGCAAAGCAATACGGCAAGGAAACCTGTGAGGAAATTTTAAAGGCAAGTCACCAAAAACATCCAGTAACCTTACGGGTAAATTTATTAAAAACCACACCGGAGGAAGTACAAAAGGAATTGACGGAAGAAGGAATTCAAGTCAGTTGCCAAGGTGAAAAAGCACCGGTTCTTTTGGTGGAAGGTGCCATTGATGTGGCAAATTCCAAAGCCTATCGCGATGGTAAATATACGGTGCAGAATATCAGTTCTATGGCGGCGGTAGAGACGCTATCTCCCAAACCGGGAGATAGGGTATTAGACCTCTGTGCCGCACCCGGCGGTAAAACGACTTTTATGGCTGAAAAGATGGAAAACACTGGGGAAATTTTGGCCCTTGACATTCATCCCCATAAGACGGAATTGATTGAAAAGAATGGAAAACGGCTGGGGATTACCATCATAGAAACCAAAGCCCGGGATGCCTCGCTTTTTATGGAGGAATGGGAAGAAAAAGCCGACAGAGTTTTGGTAGATGCTCCTTGTTCCGGCATTGGTGTGATACATAAAAAGCCGGATATTAAATGGCACAGACAGCCGGAAGATATTACCGCTCTTTGTAAAATACAGGCGGATATTTTGGATACGGCTGCAAAGTATGTAAAGGTAGACGGTGTTATGGTCTATTCCACTTGTACCATTTTAGAAGAAGAAAATCAAAAGCAAGTTGCAATATTTTTGGAAAAACACCCAGACTTTTCTTTGGAGCGGGAAGATACGCTTTTTACCCACCAGACAGGCGGAAACGGTTTTTATATCGCAAAACTAATCCGGAAGAGATAGGAAAGAAGTATGAAAAGAAATTTAATGGATTATACTTATGAGGAATTGGAAAGTTTGTTAAAGACCGAACTTAACGAACCAAAGTTCCGTGCCAAGCAGATTTTTGAATGGCTTTACAGGGGCGTTTCCGATTTTGAGGAGATGACCAACCTTTCTAAAAATCTGCGGGAAAAATTAAATCAGCAATATACCGTGGGTAATTTGAAAATTATAAAAAAATATTGTTCAAGTCGGATCG
>JAZPYU010000080.1:0-8072 GCA_045544295.1 Ructibacterium sp.
CCAAATGATCAACTCCTTGGCTCACAGAACGACATGGCTACGATCCGACTTATGGAGAACATATACTTAAATGGAACCTTACAAGGACAGTCCCGGCGAGAAACCAAGAAAAACATTCCTGACATCTTAGACTTTGCGGGGATTGGCGATTACATTAACGAACCGGTCAAAACCTATTCAGACGGTATGTTTTTGCGCCTTGCTTTTGCCACCGCGGTACAGACCAATCCGGAAATCCTGGTGGTGGATGAGGCGTTGGCGGTGGGCGATATTCTCTTTCAGGCAAAATGCTTCCGCAAAATCCGGGAACTGAAAGAAAAGGGTACCACCATTTTATTTGTCACCCACGATATTGATGTGGTACGTCGGCTTTGTGACAGGGTTTTATGGCTGGAAAAAGGACATTTGAAACAAGACGGCAACGTGGAAGAGGTTACCGGCGCTTATATGACGGCGGCGCTGGGACAAACTGCTACCAGACAGGGAAACCGGTTTGGAGACAGGGTGGGTGCCATAACCTCCGTTTCCGGCGAGAGAATATGGGATTTTGGAAAAGAGGTTGCCGTTACGGTGGATTTGGAAATTCCCAAAGAGGCGGGGGAAAACCTGAACCTTTCTCTCTCGGTTAAAAATCGGGAGGGGCTTGATTTGTTGGTTCTGTCTTCCAAAGAGGCGGGCAAAACCCTCTCTTTTGGCAAACAACAAGTGACCTTCCGGTTCCGGAATATCTTTTGCAGCGGAAAGTATATTTTAGCCGTTGGTTTGGAAAAGCCAAATCAAAACCCCATTACTTACGAGGATTATTGGGAGGGTGCCATGGCGGTAGAGGTCGTGGCGGATACCCCTTATTTTGGAAACTTTCATATCCCTGCGGAGGTGACGGTAGATGGAAAAGACCAAGGTTAACATTACTTTGGCGGCAGGCAGCGAGGTCAGACAAAGCGGACTTTGGTTGGCGCTACAGAAAGGCCTTTGCGAACTGCGCAGACCCGGTAAGGGAAGTCGGCGCAAAGAACCGATGCCCAAGGGTAATTGGGAGAAAAAACTCTCTGTCATTATCTGTACCACCGGAACTTGCCCCGGGCTTTGGGATGCTCTCAGTTCTGCCCTTTCCCAAACGGTGGGACGGGAGGATTATGAAGTTATTTTAGTCTGGAACAAAGAGGAACTGCCCCAAAGGGAAGTTCCCAAAGGGGTTCGTTTGGTGCAGGAAGTAAAGCCGGGCTTATCCTATGCCAGAAACACCGGCGCTAAAGCGGCAAAGGGGAATATTCTTCTTTATATGGACGATGATGCGGTGGCAGATAAAAATCTGGTATTGCGCATTTTAGAAGCGTTCCGGAAAGACCCGGGTGCGGCTGTGGTTGGCGGTCAGATTTTGCTTGCCTTGCCAAGTCCCAGACCGGAGGTGTTTCTTCCGGGCAAGGAAGGACTTTGGAGTGGATATCGGGTCCCTTACCGCCGTTATCGGAACGTGAAAGAACAATACGCTTTTCCTTACGGTGCTTGTTTTGCAGTCCGGCACGATGCCCTTTTGCATCTTGGCGGGTTTCCAACAGATTATGGCAGGGTAGGAGAAGACTATGCCGGCGGGGAAGAAACCGCCCTCTGTTTTATGGTACTAAAACAGGGCTGGAAAATCGGCATTCAGCCGGGGGCGTGGGTAGAACATCGGGTAGAACCAAGGCGGTTTAACCGGGAACACATCAAAGAAACCCTCCGTGCCAGTATTCTTACTACTTATCGGCTCTGTAAAGATGGGTATGCGCCCAAAGGTTGGAATGCACGGTATATCAAAGACCGGCTTCGGATTGCGGAAGAAGAATTAAAGCGGTTGCAGGATTCCGGCGGAGAATTGGAGCAATATTATAAAGCCTGCGAGAGGGATGCTTTTTTAGAATTGGTTTCCACATTGGATGTCAAGGAGGGATAATATGATATTTTCTCGGAAAAAGGAAGTAGCGGCAATTGATATTGACTGTGGCGGAAAGCGGGGATTGGTTTCTGTTGTTCTGCCTGTCTACAACGGAGAAGGCTATTTAAAAGAGGCGATAGAGTCTGTGCTCTGTCAGACCTATGAGGAATGGGAATTGATTATCATTGATGACGGCTCTACCGACAGTTCTCTTGCTATTGCCAAAGACTATGCAGCAAAAGACGAAAGGATTCGGGCAGTACATCAGGAAAACCAAAAACTTCCCAAAGCCTTAAACAACGGTTTTGCTTTGGCTGGTGGGGAGTATTACACCTGGATTAGTGCGGACAACCGGTTTTTGCCGGATTTCCTCTCTGTGATGGTAGGGGAACTTTTAAAGCACAAGTCGGCAGATATGGTTTTTGGTAATCAATATTTGATTAACGAGGAAGGGAAACGGATTTTAGGCCATAATTGGTTTGAATTCCCACCCGGAAGCGGTGCGGTTTGTTTCCCACCGGCAACTCCCCTTCTCAATACCATACCCAACAATACCATCGGTGCGGCTTTCCTCTATCGTGCCGGTTGTGACGCGGTTCTTGGCGGATATTCGCCCAACTTGTTTTTGTTGGAGGACTATGATTATTTTATGCGGATGAACAGTTTCTTCTGCATCCGGCATATTTCCCATAGGGAGCCGTCCTATGAATATCGCTTTCATCCGGAATCTTTAACCGCCCACGATGGGGAACTGAAAATCACGGCATCCAGACCCCGCTTGATGGAGTTTGATGCCTATCGTAGAAAGACCTATCAGGAATTCCTTGCGGTAGAATACGTTGGTATGCCCAAAGAGATACAAGCCCAACTGAAAAAGAAAGGCTTTTTCCATGCAGAGGATGTGGATGTTTCTATTGTGTGGGATGGTCCGGCAAACCCGGAGAAACTAAGTTACCGGATTGCCCCGGAAGAAACCGGCGTCTACCGGATTTATAAGGGAGAAGATCTTTTAGCCCAAGTGAAAAACAAAAAAGATTTGGCAGGATTTTTGCGGCTTAGAATTTTTTCTGACCTTTTACGCCAGGAAGAGGAATACTTTTTTTAAAAATGCCTTTACCTGAAAGGAATATTATGGTACAATAAATCGACACGGTTTTTACAGGAGGTGATACCCGTGTTCCAAAAACTTTACTGGCGGATGACCGGTATGATTCTGTTGGCTATCTTTCTAGCGGTTCTGGTTACCGGCGCCTTGAATTTTGTGCATGTGGTAGATCTTTGCAAAGAGGAATTTATATCTTCTGCCAAAGCCGTACAAGAGAGTGATCTTCTCGATGTTTTGCGGGATATTTTAAATAGTGAGCAGGAAGATGCGGTGAAAATTCCGCAGGCGGAGGGGGCTATTTCCGGTTATGCGGGCGCGTTGGGGCTTAATGAAAACAGATCTTACCTGATTCTGTCTGCCCGGGACGGTAGTGTGATTCTTCCCGCTGCCCTGCGGATGGGAAAGCCTGAAACAACCAAAAACATTGACGCCGCAATGCGGGGCGGCAAGGGTGATGAAATCCGCACTTTCGGGGATGTTTTAGACTATGCATTGTTTATTAAGAACGGCCCTGTGCCGGAAGACGGTTATATCTTCTATCTTCGGGATAACAAACTGGGGATGAAGAAAACCATGAAAGAAACTGGCTTTACCATTCTTTGGGCAATGCTGAGCGGAATGGTTCTTGCGGTGGTTGTGGGATTCTTGGTTGCCCGGGCGATGGTTCGGCCTTTGCGCCAGTTACAATATCGGGCAGAAAGTTTTGCCAAAGGTGATTTTACACCCAGTCTGGAAAAGCCACCGGAAGGGGAACTGGGGGATTTGCTTCGTTCCTTTAACCGGATTGGTTCGGTGATGAATGAAACGCTGAACCAGATGAATACTGAGAAACATAAAGTAGAAGTTATCTTAGAACATATGAAAAATGGTATCATTGCCTTTGATACCGACCAGAAAATTATCCATATCAATCCGGAAGCCAAACGGATGTTTGCCATAGAGCAGACCGACGGGATTCGCTTTGATACTTTCTTCCAAAAAATCGGAGAAAACATCTGTATGGCAGAGTTTATGTACTTAGACCGGTTTAAAACCGAGGAGCGGGATCTGGAAATTGATAAAAAGCATATCAAAGCCTATCTGGTGCCTTTTTATATGGATTCTGCCCGGGTTGGCGGTGTGATTTGCGTCTTTGAGGATGTGACGGAGCAGTTTAACTTGGAAGCGGCACGGCAGAAGTTTGTGGCAGAGGTCTCTCACGAGTTAAAGACGCCACTTACCACCATCCGCACCTATACAGAGACCCTGCTTAACGGGTATTTAGACGATAAAAAAACCGCAGTCAGTCTTTTGACTACGGTAGAAAATGAGACAGATAAAATGAACGCTCTGGTGCAAAACCTGTTGATTCTGAATCGGTTTGATATGCAACGGGTGGACATCCAAAAAGAATTCTTCTCTTTGGATGAAATGTTAAGACGGCTTACTGATATGTTTGCCATCGAGGCAGAACAAAAGGGCTTGTCCCTGACCTATAACCGCACCACCGAAATGGAGGACATTTTTGCAGATGAAGACCAGATTGAACGGGCGGTGAAGAATATTATTTCCAATTCCATCAAATATTGTGCAAGAGGGGACAAAATTCAGATTTTTGCCGGAAACCTGTATAACAACATCTATATTAAGGTGGAAGACAGCGGTAAAGGTATTCCCAAGGCGGATTTAGAGCACGTTTTTGAACGGTTCTATCGGGTGGACAAGGCAAGAAGCAGAGAAAAAGGCGGTACCGGACTGGGACTTTCCATCACCAAAGAAATCATTGAAAGTCACGGCGGAACCATTACCATCGAAAGTGAGTTTGGTCGGTTTACCAGAGTTACCATTAACTTACCCCTGCCAGAAAAAGCAAAATAAAAAGGGGATGTAAAAATCCTTGTGTTTTACAGCCCTTTTATACTTCGCAGATTTTGCTGATACTTGTGCGGGGTGCCACGTCTAATAATAGGTCCTTGCCCGGGGTGATGCCAGCAGAGGCTAAGGCGTTTTCCACCGTCTTTTTTGCAAGAAGAGGATAGTTGTTGGTTTCGCTTAAATGTCCTAAAAGAATTTGGGTTACCCCCATCCGTGCCAAGAATTCTGCCGCCTTTCCTGCCTCGTCGTTGGAAAGGTGGCCTTTTTCTCCCCGTACCCGCCGTTTCAGGGGCAGAGGATAGGGTCCCATTTCCAGCATATGGATATCGTGGTTGGCTTCTAAAAGAATACTGCTACATCCTTTCAATGCCCGAAAGAGAGATTCTTCTAAAATGCCAATGTCGGTAGCGATGCCCAGTTTTTTCCCCCGGTGGGCAAAACTATATCCCACCGGGTCGGCAGCATCATGGGAAATGGCAAAAGGTGTAATGTCAATATCGCCAATGGTGAAAGGGTCTGTATGAGAAAAAGACTTTTTTTGTTCCTCTTTCAGTTTTCCTAAGGAGGATTCCATAGCGGTCCAAGTATTCTCGTTGGCAAAAATCGGCGTATGATACCGTCTGCCCAGAACACCTACGCCTAAGATATGGTCGCTGTGTTCGTGGGTAATCAGAATGCCGTCCAGTTCCTCCGGCGCAAGGCCCAGTTCCCGGATGCCGGCTTCCGCTTCCTTTCCGCTGATACCGCAGTCAATCAAAAGTTTGGTTTTATCTGTCCAGACAACAATGATATTACCTTTACTGCTGCTGCGGATAGAGGCTAATTTCATACTACTCCTCCTTCTTATGAAATAGGGAATCAGAACGTAGTTCTGATTCCCTTTGGCTTTGGTTACGCTGTTGTAATTTGTGCCGGAATTTCCGGCTTCTCCGTTCCGCGACGGGTGATTTGTGCACCCAACTTTCTAAGTTTTGTTTCAAACCCTTCATAGCCACGGTCAAGATATTGCAGATTATAAATCTCGGTAACACCGTTTGCCATCAGCCCTGCAATGACCAAAGCCGCCGCTGCACGAAGGTCGGTAGCGGAAACCGGTGCGCCGGTCAGGTAGGTGGTACCTTCTACCGTAGCGATACGCCCTTCTACCGAGACGTTTGCACCCATCCGGTTCAGTTCTCCTATGTATTTAAAGCGGTTATCCCAAACGTTTTCTGTTACCACGCTGGTGCCCTTGGCTAAGGTCAAAAGGGTTAACATCTGTGGTTGTAAATCAGTAGGGAAACCGGGGTGGGGTTGGGTTTTTACATTTGCTGCCGCAAAAGCGCTGTCGCTTTTGGCGTAAACCCGAATGGCTTCATCATACTGGGTGATGCCTATGCCCATTTCCTCAAGTTTAGCGGAAAGGGACTCCATATGTTCCGGAATGATATTGGTTACGGTCACATCTCCGTGGGTGGCTGCTGCTGCAATCATAAAGGTTCCGGCTTCAATCTGGTCCGGAATCACACTAAATCTGCCTCCGTGCAGTTCAGACACGCCTTTGATACGAATCAAGTCGGTGCCGGCACCACGAATGTTAGCGCCCATACAGTTTAAGAAGTTTGCCACATCTACAATATGCGGTTCCTTAGCCGCGCTGTCGATGACGGTGGTACCCTCCGCAAAAACGGCTGCCAACATAATATTGATGGTAGCGCCCACCGAAACCACATCTAAATAAACATTGTCACCCTTTAATTGCTTTGCAACAATGTCAACCATTCCATGCTCAATGGTAACATCTGCCCCCAAAGACTTAAAGCCTTTGATGTGCTGGTCGATAGGTCTTACCCCAAAGTCACAACCGCCGGGCAAAGCCACCCGTGCGTGGGAAAACCGGCCAAGAAGCGCACCCATCAGGTAAGAAGATGCCCGGATTTTCCGCACGGTTTCATAACCGGCTTCAAAACTGTTAAGGTCGGTACAGTCAATTTCTACTTCACCCGGGGCAACAAAGGCTGCCTTACCGCCCAGGTTATTGATGATTTCTATTAAAGCGTCAATATCGCTGACGTGGGGAACGTTGTCAATATGGCATTTGCCCTTGACCATAATGGCAGCAACCAGGATTGCAACCGCAGAGTTTTTGGCTCCGCTGATTTCAACCACGCCGGAAAGGGGTGCGCCACCCAAGATAACCATCTTCTCCATTTCTGTTCCTCCCTGTGATTTTCTTTTGTATCAAACCATAGATATGCCGTTTTTCGACAAGGTATAATCCATTATCTTGTGTTTCCTTGTCTATTATACCATAAGGAATGGAATATGCAAGAGTTTTTTGCAAATAACGTACCACAATTATTTTACCACAAACTGTATTACAAGTAAATTACAAGCATCTTAAATTACGTTAGAGTTACATATTCTTCCGATACAAGCATAAAATAACAACAAGAACAATGTTTGGAGGGATATGTATGCGGAAAAAGGTGCTTGCTGTCACCTTGATAGTACTGTGGTTGTTTACCGGTCTGCCGGCCTTTGCAGAACCGTCTACGCAGGTGGATACGGAGGTTTCTACTCAACTGGTTAAGGCCAAGTCCGGCATTTTGATGGAGGCAAAAACCGGCGAGGTTCTTTATGAATGGAACCCGGATGAGCGTTTGCAGATAGCCAGCGTTACCAAGACCATGACGATGCTCCTCGTTATGGAGGCATTAGACAGCGGAAAAATCAAAAAAGAAGATACCGTCACCGTCAGCGAAACTGCCGCTTCTATGGGTGGTTCTCAGGTGTTTTTAGAGGTGGGGGAACAAATGTCGGTCCACGATATGTTAAAGGCGATTGCGGTGGCGTCGGGCAACGATGCGGCGGTGGCAATGGCAGAGCATATCAGCGGCACCCAGGGCGCCTTTGTGGAAAAAATGAATAAAAAGGCATCGGAACTGGGGCTTACCAACACCCATTTTATCAACTGTACCGGTCTGGATGAAACAGAGGAACATTATAGCTCTGCCCGGGATGTGGCAATCATCTCCCGGGAACTTTTAAAACATCCGGGAATTTTGGAATATACTACCATCTGGATGGATAGTTTAAGAGACGGCGCCTTTGGGCTTTCCAACACCAACAAACTCATTCGTTTTTATAAAGGTGCCAACGGACTAAAAACCGGCTCTACCAGCACCGCCAAATACTGCCTTTCCGCCACCGCAGAGC
>JAZPYU010000081.1:0-3322 GCA_045544295.1 Ructibacterium sp.
GAACGAGCAAGCCCGTTCCCTACGATGTTACCCCTGCGCCTATTGCAGGGGATGTTCACGAACGACCCGATTCCGGCAGAAGCAATCCTCTGCCCTACAACGTTATTATTTAGAAAAACAGGTTAAACACATCCTTGCCCTTTTTTACTGCATATTCATAAGCAATTTTTGTACCGCTTTTCGGTTGATAATAACACATATTCCGTCTACCTTGCCGTTGCTTTGGCAGAACATAGTTTTCATCATAATAAACAATACAAAATTTACTTTGATCAATCATTTTATAATTACGTTCTACATAAGCCGCTCTTCCTGCCTTTTCTATATCATCAGGGAAATAAGTATCCTCATATCCCTCCAACAAATACGCCTTATAATCATCACTAATATGCGGAAATACCGCTCTGACATAAATACGCCTAATGTGAGGATATTTTTCCTTTAAAACCGTCACAACCTGGTAACACAATCCGTTAAATTCACTTTTACTGCCGAAGAAAAAGGTGTTGACATCTTCCTGAATAATCAATTTTTCGATATATTTAAATAGGGTTTTAACCAATTTTTCCGTCACCTCTATTTTTCTATGCCCGAAAAAACAACAACTCTTTTTCTCTGTCTTCACCATATTATCCTCACTTTAAAAATATATTTAAAAGATTATAACACATAAGTATTCAAGCGTCAACATATGTGTTCATTGGCAAGTTAAAAATAGCATATACTATTCTCGAGGTGAGAATATGTATATCTCTACACTGGATTCTATTAAGGTTGGAAAGACCGTTGTATTTTTCAGAAAACAAAAAGGCGTTTCTCAAGAAGTTTTAAGTGGACTTGCTGATATTGGCAGAAGTCATTTAAGTGCTATCGAACGGGGAGAACGAAAGCCCACCTTGGAAACCCTTTATCGCATCTGCACTGCCCTTGATATAAAAATGAGTGCTTTTATCATCAAATTAGAAGAAATATTGTAGCATTATGGAAAAGACGAGGCAATCTTGCTTCGTCTTTTGTGTTCCGTCTAACGGGCGATTCGTGAATCGCCCGTACAAAATTATCCGGATAATCGTAGAGGCAATTCGCGTAGACAATGTAGGGCAGGGGCTTGCTCCTGCCGAAGATATAACGAAAACTATCGCGGAACGAGCAAGCCCGTTCCCTACGATGTTACCCCTGCGCATATTGCAGGGAACGTTCACGAACGACCCTACACAAAAAAACGCCTCCTGAATAGGAGGCGTTTTTCATCTTATTTTACTAATTCTTTGATATCCTCTTTGGCAAGTTCTGCTAAGCGTTCTGCTTCTTCGGGAGAATTGCCTTTTAAGAGACAATAGAGTTTAATTTTCGGCTCGGTGCCGGAGGGACGAATAACAAAGTTATTGTTATCTTCCAGTTCCAGATAAATCACGTTGGACTTGGGCAGAAGAATTTCTGTCTTTTCGCCGGTTAGCAAATCGGTTCTGACAGAGGACTGATAATCCCGCACCGCAATCACCTGTTTGCCAACCACGGTCTTGGGCGGGTTCTTCCGGATATTTTCCATAATTTCCTGAATTTTGGAGAGACCGGAGATGCCCTCCATCACCACAGATTCTACCTTTTCGTTATAGTAGCCATACTTTTTATAGATGTTATCCATCTGCTCAAAGATAGAACTACCCTTTTCCTGATAATAAAGTGCCATTTCTGCAATCAGCATTACGGATACCACCGCATCCTTATCTCTTGCATAGGTACCCTTTAAATACCCATAACTTTCTTCAAAGCCTAAAAGATAGGTACCAACGCCGGTTTCCTCAGACTCTTTAATCTTTTCGCCAATAAACTTAAAGCCGGTTAAGACTTCTTTCAGTTCCACGCCGTAAGCCGTGCACATTTCCTTAACGATATTGGTGGTAACAATGGTCTTTACGATATAACCATCCTTGGGAAGTTGCCCTCTTTCCTTTAAACTGCTTAAAATATATTCCGTCAGCAAAGCCCCCACCTGATTACCGGTAAAGGGAATATATTCTCCCGCATCATTACGAACCAGAATACCCACACGGTCAGAGTCCGGGTCAGTCCCAACGATTAAATCTGCACCGCAATCCTTGGCATAGTCAATGGCAAGATAGAATCCTTCTTTATCCTCCGGGTTAGGAGATTTTACCGTGGGGAAATTCCCATCCGGCATTTCTTGTTCCTTAACCACTACCACATTGGTAAAACCAATTCTGTCTAAAATCTTCCGCACCGGCTTATTGCCCGCACCGTGGAAAGGTGTATAAACAAACTTTAAGGTATGCCCCTTTTCTTTGGCAAGTTCCGGATTGATGCATTGTGCCTCTACTTCATCCAGATAGGCTTCTTCTACTTCGTCACCCATCATCACAATCATACCGTCTTGCACCGCTTGTTCAAAATCGCACTTCTTAATATCCTTGAACATATCCGTCTTGCCAATTTCTTCTAATACAATACCAGCCAATTCCGGATTGAGTTGGGCACCGTCTGCCCCATAGACTTTATAACCGTTATACTTTGCCGGATTATGACTTGCAGTAATGGCAATACCGGCAGTAGCATTCTTGTAACGTACCGAGAAAGAAAGTTCCGGCACTGGCTTTAATTCTTCAAACAAATATGCCTTGATACCATTGGCAGCCAAAATCATAGCCGCTTCTTTGGCAAATACATCAGACATATGACGGCTGTCATAGGCAATGGTAACGCTTAAATCATCTCTGCCGGGATTGGTCTTTAATAACTGGTTGGCAAGGCCTTGGGTCGCCTGACCTACCACATAGTTATTCATCCGATTAGAACCTGCACCAATCACACCACGAAGTCCTGCGGTGCCAAACTCCAATTCTTTATAAAAACGATCTTTGATTTCTTCTTCATTTGAAATGGCTGAAAGTTCTTTGACCGTTTCCGGGTCAGCATACTTGATCCATCTTTCATATTCCTGTTGATAATCCATACAAACGCCTCCTGGATGCTTAAATTTTATCAGTAGTATCATTATACTATAAATTTTATTCAAATACAACCCGAAATTATTGATATTTTCATGAAAGAATTTTAAAATTCTAATTGCTTTTCCGTGATTTCTTTGATATGATAAAATTAATGTTAAAAACAAGGGGGAATTGAAATGATTATTGGCATCGGCAGTGATCACGGCGGCGTGAATCACAAAAAATATATTACCGAGCATTTGACAGAACTTGGCCATCAGGTGATTGACTATGGCACCGCGCCGGGAGAACCGGCAGACTACCCTGACATTGCAGAAGCAGTGGCAAACGCTTACATCAAAGGGGAATTTGAC
>JAZPYU010000082.1:0-13579 GCA_045544295.1 Ructibacterium sp.
GGTAACTTATGAGGGGGAGATCATTGGTTATCGCTGTAAATTTCCGGACTTGTGGATAGAAACTGATGAAAATGGTATTCATCAAAGTAAAGAAATTTATTCATTGACAGAATTTTTCTATGTGGATAAAGTGGAAGAACTGATTTTGGTGGGCAAGGTGACCCCTACGGCGGAAAACTGGCTGAATTATTTTAAAAATCATACCCTTAGCACCATCAAACAACAGTTTGAAACGGAGGATTATTTGTTCCTCTATATGTTTTCCAGTTATGTGATGAATGGTTCTGACCGATTGATTAAAATCAATAAGGCAGACGGAACCAAAGTGGAATATCAACAATCTTTTGGGTCAGAAATTTATAAAAGATTTGATCATGTGGTGATTGACGAAGAACACGAAAAGGTTTACGTTGCTTATGACACAAAGTATGTGATTGATTTAAAAACCGATGAAATCCGCAGTTATCAAAAACTGGAAACGGATATTGGCACGGGTTCTGCAGACGGGCAACCGTCAGCATATGAGATAACGATGTCAAAAAATGCCCAGAATGAATACAAACTGATAACCGGGGATGTAGCGCTACTTGTAAAAGGTTTTTTCTCTAACGAATACTACTATGCAGATATGTTTCCTCTTTCGGAAACCCTTGATTTTCTTAATATCAAGTATTCTTTCCAAAATGATATCTTAACACTGGATACCACCAATGCAAAACCGTTTCGTTATGAAGTTGTATCTGAAAAAATTGATTTTTTAGGGGATATGCCCATAGAATATTTGTATGTGGATAAGGTATTATTAAACGGTGAAGAAACAGATATTACTTACCAATATACCAGCGGTCATTTTCAAAATACCCATATGGGAAGAGCGGTTGCAAAACCCTATGTATGTGGCGGGAAAGTTTATATCAATAGCAGTTTTCTTTCTTTGCTGTGCGGGAATGAGTAAAGGAGTGACTTTATGACAGGAATGAAGGAAAAATTTATGCCCCTCTATACCAAAGGGGAAGAAATTTTTAATATGGTATCCCATATTGTAGGTGGCGCATGGGGTATTGCCTATTTGGTGCTTTGCGTGATTATGGCGGCAATTCATAAAAACCCTATGGGTGTTGTGGCGTCTGCGATTTACGGGGCATCGGTGATTATTCTTTTTACTATGTCCAGCGTTTACCACGGGGTAAAACCCTCTCAGGCAAAAAAGGTGCTAAGGGTACTTGACCATTGTACCATCTACTTAATGATTGCCGGAACCTATACCCCCATTGCTCTTTGTGCAGTCAGGGAACAAAACGCGGCGGCAGGATGGGTTCTTTTTGGTATCATTTGGGGAATGACGGTGTTGGCGGCAACCTTTACTGCCATTGATATGGAAAAGTATAAAAAACTGTCTATGATTTGCTATTTGGGTATGGGCTGGTGCGTGGTTGGATTCTGGAAGTTAACCTATACCGCCATTGGACTTGGCGGAGCCATATTCCTGATTGCCGGCGGTGTTTTATATACGTTAGGTGCCATCTTATATGGTGTTGGAAAAAAGAAAAAGTATATCCACTCGGTATTCCATATCTTTGTGGATTTGGCAAGTCTTTGCCACTTCTTTTGTATTTTATTTTATGTATTATAATCCCAAAACTGAGGTGTTGGTATGAAAGTATTGGGCATTACCGGCGGGATTGGTGCCGGCAAGAGTTTGGTCTCTCAACTGTTTGCCCGGTTGGGCGCAAGAGTGATTGATGCAGATGTGATTGCCCGTCAGGTATTGGAAAAAGAAGGCGGTGCCTATGGCAAAGTGGTGACGGTATTTGGACCGGAAATTTTAAATCCTGACCAAAGCATCAACAGAAAAGCCTTGGCAGAAATTGTCTTTGGGGATAGTGAGAAACTTTCCCTTTTAGATGGAATTGTTCATCCGGCGGTCTTTGAGGAAATGGAAAGACAAATGCAATCGGCAAATTGTGATTTGGTTTGTCTGGATGTGCCCCTTTTATTTTCTTGTGATTTTCCCTTTGTTTGTGATAAAACTTTGGCGGTACTTGCGCCCAAAGAACAAAGGATTTTACGGGTTAAAAACCGTGACGGATGCACAGAAGAACAAGCGGTGGCGCGGATGAACCATCAACTTTCCGATGAGGAATTCAGAGAAAAGGCTGACCTTGTTATTATGAATGACGGAAATGCAGAAAGCCTTTTTCTAAAAGTAAAAGAAGTTTATGATAGTTTGACGGAGAGATAGAATGAGAGAAGTAAAAAATTCCCGGCGTGGCAAGAAAAAGAAGTCCGGTTGTTGCCTTGGCAGATTTTTGGTTCTTTTGATTATTTTCACCTTGGTTGGCGTCTTTGGGTTCAAAACGCTTTCGGGATTGGGCCTTAAAAATTATATGCTTCAGGTATTTTACCCGATTAGATATCAGGAATATGTGGAAGAATACGCAAAGGAATTCGGCTTGGACGAAGCCTTGGTTTATGCAGTGATTCATACCGAGAGCCGTTTTGATACCTATGCAGAATCTTCAGCCGGTGCCAAAGGCTTGATGCAACTTACCGATGAAACGGGGAGAGACTGTGCCAAAAAATTAAGGATGACAAACTTTACCTCCGACCAGTTGTTTGACCCGGAGGTGAATATCTACCTTGGCTGTTATTACCTGAAAAAACTGATTAAAGATTATGATGGTATTACCCAAACAGCCATTGCGGCCTATAACGGTGGACCGGGCAACGTAAACAGTTGGCTAAAAGATCCGGCTTATAGTCCCGGTGACGGAACCCTATCAGAAATCCCTTTCCGGGAAACCCGTAACTATGTAAAAAAAGTGACAGATGGATACTGGAACTATCAAACGATATATAATTTAAATTAAGGAGTGGTTATTATGGCAAAAAAGAATGAAAAGAAAGACCTTTTCTATGAAAATAAAAATGTGTTTGGGCTCCTTCCCCAAAAAGAAAAAGAAAAGATTTTTGGCTTTTGTGAAGACTATCGTCAGTTTATCACCAACGCCAAAACGGAGCGGGAATTTTGCGAGGATTCCTGCCGGGTATTAGAAGATAACGGATTTGTGTTATTGGATGAGAAAAAGACCTTAAAGCCGGGAGATAAAGTCTATGCTGTCAATCGCGGTAAGGGCGTGATGGCGGCAGTCATCGGTAAAGATGATTTGGAAAACGGCGTCAATTTAGTTGGTGCCCATATTGATTCTCCCCGCCTTGACTTAAAACCCAACCCTCTTTATGAGGACCAAGGTCTTGCTTATTTCAAAACCCATTATTACGGCGGTATCAAAAAATATCAATGGACAACCATCCCGCTTGCCATCCACGGTGTTGCTGTATTGCAGGATGGTACACAAATTAACATTACCATTGGTGAAGACGAAAAAGACCCCGTTTTCTGCGTATCTGACCTTTTGCCTCACCTGGCAGATGCCCAAATGCATAAGAAGATGTTTGAAGCCATCCCCGGCGAGAATTTGAATATTCTTTTAGGAAATATTGCCTGCGATGACCCGGATGCCAAAGAAGGGGTTAAGGCAAATATCTTAAATATTCTCAACGAGAAATATGATATCAGCGAGGAAGATTTGCTCAGTAGTGAGATAGAAGTGGTTCCCGCATTCCCCGCAAGAGACTTAGGCCTTGACCGGAGTATGATTGCCGGTTACGGTCACGATGACAGAGTATGTGCTTATACGGCGCTTCGTGCTATCTTAGATGCTAAGAACCCCCAAAAAACCGCCGTTTGTCTTTTGGTAGATAAAGAAGAAGTAGGCAGTATGGGTGCAACCGGCATGCAGTCCCGGTTCTTTGAAAATGTTCTGGCAAAAATTTGCGCCAAGACAGTAAAAACCTATAACGATTTGATACTGCGGGAATGTCTTTCTCATTCCACTTGTCTGTCTGCCGATGTAGGTGCGGCTCTTGACCCCATCTATGCCGACGTGGTGGAAAAGCGGAACTGCGCGATTTTAAATGGTGGTTTATATCTCACCAAATACACCGGTTCCAGAGGAAAGGGCGGTGCCAGTGATGCCAGTGCAGAACTGGTAGCAAAGGTTCGCAGGATTTTCAATGAAAATCAGGTGGAATGGCAGATTGGCGAACTGGGTAAAGTAGATGCCGGCGGTGGCGGAACCATTGCTCAGTATGTGGCAAACTTAGATATGGACGTCATTGATGTGGGTGTTCCCCTTCTTTCTATGCATTCTCCTTTTGAAGTTGCCGGAAAATTGGATATCTATATGGCGTATAAGGGTTATAAGGCATTTTATCTGGATAATTAGTATTTTTCCTAAAAATCGGGACAACTTAACAATGAGGTGAAGACAATGTTTAAAGGAAAAATTACCGTCGTAGGTGCCGGAAACGTAGGCGCTACCACGGCTTATACCCTGATGCTCAGCGGTTTGGTTTCTGAGATTGTTATTATCGATGTAAACCGTGACAAAGCAGAAGGCGATGCCCTGGATATGAACCACGGTATGTGCTTTGTCAATCCGGTCAAAGTGATGGCAGGGGATTATAGCGACATCAAAGGCAGTGATATGGTGATTATCACCGCAGGCGTCGGACAAAAACCGGGCGAAACCCGGATTGATTTATTAAAGAGAAACACCGTGATTTTCCGGGATATCATAGGGAATGTGTTAAAATACTGCCACGATGATACCATCTTAATGGTGGTTACCAATCCGGTGGATATTTTGACCTATGTCACCTATAAGATTTCCGGTTTTTCCAAGCAACACGTGATTGGTTCCGGCACGGTTTTGGATACCGCACGGCTGAAATATCTCTTAGGAGAACACACCAATGTAGATGTGAGAAATGTGCATACCTATATTATGGGCGAACATGGGGACTCTGAGGTTGCCGCCTGGAGCATCACCAATGTGGCGGGTATGGGCGTAGATGCCTATTGCCAAAAGACCGGCGGTTGTGACGCTTGCAGAGTAGACAAGCAGGCTTTTTATGATAAGACAAGAACCGCCGCTTATGAAATTATCGAGAAAAAGGGTTCTACCTATTATGCCATTGCTCTGGCGGTTCGCCGGATTGTAGAGAGCATCATTGGTAATGAAAACTCCATTTTAACCGTATCCAGTTTGTTTGAGGGTGAATATGGCATTTCCGATATCTGCCTGAGTGCACCTACCATTGTAGGCAGCGGCGGTGCAGAGAGAATTTTGGAAATCAGTTTTGCAGAGGAAGAATGTGAAAAACTTCGGGAATCTGCAAGTACCTTAAAGGCACTTGCCAAAGAGATAGGATTTTAACACCGGCTATGCCGGTACTACATAGGAAAGGTTGTGAACAAGGTGGAACAAACACCGCTTTCTATGCGAAAATATATTGCGGTCATGGGGAAAACCAATGCCGGAAAATCCACCCTGTTTAATCGGCTTTTAGGACAGGATGTGGCGATTGTATCCGATGTGGCGGGAACCACCACAGACCCGGTCACCAAAGCCATGGAACTGATTCCCTATGGACCGGTGGCACTAATGGATACGGCCGGTTTCGGGGATGAAACAGACCTTGGTAAGATGCGGATGGACAAAACGGAGAAACTGAAAAACCGTGCAGATTTGATTTTGTATTTGGTTTCTGCAGAGGAAGAAAATGTTCCTGAACTTCCCAAAGACCCGGACTGTTTATTGGTCTTTACCAAATGTGAAAATTTGAGCGCAGAAGAAAAAAAGGCAAAAGAAAAGGCGTATCCTGATGCAGTATTTTTGGCAAACCACGGGAAAGACGGCATTGATGATTTAAAAGAAAAAATGATTGCCATCTTAAAAAGTCAGGAAAAAGAAGCAGAAACTTTGATTGGTGACCTGCTTCCTGCCGGCAGTACGGTGGTTTTGGTAACCCCTATTGACAGCGCCGCGCCGAAGGGCAGGTTAATCCTACCCCAAGTGCAACTGCTCCGGGATTGTTTGGACCACGACATCAAAGCCTATGTCACCAAAGAAACCACACTGAAATCTGCTTTGGAAGATTTAAAAAAGGTTGATTTGGTGGTGACGGATTCTCAGGTTTTCTCTATGGTGGATGGAATGGTACCCAAAGAAATTCCTTTAACCTCGTTTTCTATGCTCCTTGCCCGGCAAAAAGGGAATTTTAAGCAATACGTAAAGGGTGCAGAAAAAATTGCAGGGCTTAAAACCGGCGATAAAATTCTGGTGTTGGAGGGATGTACCCATAACAGTACCCACGAGGATATCGGCAGAGTGAAAATTCCGGCGATGATAGAGAAAAAGACCGGCGCCAAGTGTGACTATACCTTTATGACCGGTTATCAGTTTCCGGAAGATTTAAAAGATTATGCATTGGTTCTCTCCTGCGGGATGTGTATGATCAACCGTCAGGAAGTGAAAAATAGAATGAAAAAAATGGCAGAAGAAGATTTGCCGGTGGTCAATTACGGTGTGGCAATCGCCGCCCTCAGCGGAATTTTAGACAGAGCCAAAGAAATATTTGAAAACTAAAAAAGCCTCCTAAGGGCGGGTCATCTTAGGGAATATTCGCTCTGAAAAACCATGATTTTGGCGCATTGCTGTGTTAAAAGCCTCGTGAATACGTCAGTATTCACTACGTTTTTGCCTTGCACTGCATCCAAAATCAAGATTTTCAGAGTGCGGAGCAGTTTTGAGATAGAGATTTTTCAAGAAAGACAAAGCAAAAAAGTCCGGAAATACTGACGTATTCCGAAATTTTTTACTGCCGTATTTATGGAAAATCACATTTCAAAACCGATTCTTCCCTTAGATGAACCGCCCAATGGGAGGCTTTTTTTGCGGTCGAATTATGAATCGTACCGAGACATCGTAGGGGACGTTCACGAACGTCCCGCGACTGTCTTGGCGATGAAAATAACGGGCGATTCGTGAATCGCCCTACGATAACGAAAACAATACCATTGTATGGGTCGGCGTCCCCGACGACCCATAAAGGGGTCTTAAATTTTATTTTTCATTCGGTGTTTCCGGCAATTTCGGGTCGGTGAGCAGGGTGTAATAATGGTCATAAATCACCATACCCGGCTTGGCACCGTTTGGTTTTTTTACATTCTTGGCCGGTGTATAATCCACCGGAACCTTAGAGGAATTTTGCGCCTTACTGTAATATGCCGCAAGAGCCGCCGCCTCTAAAACCGTGTTATCCGGAATTTCTGCCTCACCCTTGGCACGGACAATCACGTGGGAGCCGGGAATATCCTTGGTATGGAACCACCAGTCGGTAGAGTATGCCATTTTGATGGTCAGTTCGTCGTTTTGTTTATTGTTTCTGCCAACCAAAATTTCTAATCCGTCCGAGGAGGTATAGCGCATCGGTTCGGATTTTTTTTGTTGCTTTTTTTGTTTGGGATTACTTTTAGGAAGATACCCAACCTCGGCAAGTTCCCCTTTGATTTCAGAAAGTTCTGCCGGTGTTTCTGCTTTTTCCAAAGATTCCTGTACCGATTCTAAATAATACTTTTCTTCCTGGGCTTTTTTGATTTCCTCAACGGCATATTTCTCCGTCATTTTGGCTTTGGTATAGAGTTTATAATACCGCTGGGCATTTTGTGACGGGGACAAATCTTCCTTCAAGGGGATTTCTATGCTCTCTAAATTTTCAGAAAAATAGTTTTCTGCCATCAAAACTTTTTCACCCGCAGACATCCGGTAGAGATTAGCGGTAATCAAATCTCCATAAATTTGATAAGTTTCTCTGTTTTTGGCATTTTCTATATTTTCCCGATGAAGCACCAATTTCTTTTCGCAACGTTCCAGTTGGTTTTGTACCAGTTTGGAAAGGGCGGCGGCACGTTGGTTCATATGCTCCCGTTGGGAACGTTTTTCATAATAGGCATCAATCACTTCGCTGATGGAAGAAAATTCTTCCAAAATTGCCCCGCCCTCATACTGAGAAAGCCGCATACAAGAAAAGGCAATGGGTTTTTTCTCGGTCTCGGAAATCACCAGAGTGGGGGTATATTGATGATTGCAAATCTCCTTTAAGAACCCGTCTGCCTCAGTTAAAAAGGCGGCGGTGTCTACTTCTGCGCGGGTTGCTTTGGTGTTTTGTAAAAACCGATAAACAATCTCCCTTGCCAGGAGCGGACTCATTCCGGTAAAAGAAGAAAGCAAAAAATTATCAAGCAGGGTATCCTCCGGAGATTGATCCAAAGCAGAAAGGGTATCCAGCAAGGAATAATTGTCAGGGTTTGCTTTTTCTTGTGCCGGAGGTGTTTCGTAAATCAAGCCGGGTAAGATTTGTCTTACTGCACTCACGGTAAAATCTACGTGTTTGGCGCTGTCTAAAATTCGATTTTTTTCATCCACCAAAATGATATTACTGTGTCTGCCCATAATCTCTATGATGATGGACTTGGTGCAAACATCCCCCAACTCGTTTCTGCCCTCGGTGTCAATTTTCAAGATGCGGTCAAACCCTTCCTGGGTGACGCCAAGGATTTTGTTGCCCTGCAAATGCTTTCGCATCAACATACAAAGCATGGGCGGGGTTATAGGGTTTTCTTTTGACACTTGGGTTAAATGAACCCGGGGATTGGAAGCACTGGCGGACAGTAAAAGCCGATAATTACCATTCAGGCTACGAATGTGCAGAATGATTTCGTCACGTTCCGGCTGATGAATTTTATCTATTTTTCCACCTACAATGGTGCGGGAAAGTTCATAGGCAACACAACGGGTCACCATACCGTCATAGGACATTGTTGTCCCTCCTTTATGAAAACAAAGGAACGGTGAGCCCGTTCCCTTGTGCAATTATGCATTTTTTAAAGCCTCTGCCTTATCTAATCTTTCCCAGGGCAGGTCTAAATCATTCCGACCAAAGTGCCCATAGGCGGCTGTTTGTTTGTAAATAGGTTTGCGCAAATCCAAAGTTTTGATGATACCGCCGGGGGTCAGGTCAAAGACCTTAGTAACCCGCTCTGCAATCTCGCTGTCAGAAATGGTTCCGGTACCTCTGGTATCAATTCTAAGAGAAACCGGTTTTGCAACGCCGATGGCATACGCAAGTTGCACTTCACAAGCCTTAGCAAGACCTGCTGCAACTACATTCTTTGCTACATATCTTGCGGCATAAGCACCGCTGCGGTCTACCTTGGTAGGATCCTTGCCGGAGAAAGCACCGCCGCCGTGACTGGCATAACCGCCGTAAGTATCTACAATAATTTTTCTGCCGGTGTGACCGGAATCCCCCTGAGGACCGCCAATCACAAAACGGCCGGTGGGGTTAATGAAGTACTTGGTATCTTCATCCAACAGATTTTTGTCAATGACAGGGAAAATAACTTCCCGCTTGATGTCTTCCCGCAGAGTTTCAATGTCAATAGCATCGTCGTGCTGAGAAGAAACAACAACCGCATCAATTCTCTTAATGCTATGATCTTCGTTATACTCTACCGTCACCTGTGCCTTACCGTCAGGACGAAGGTAAGGGAGGGTGCCGGTGGTTCTGACTTCGGTTAATTTTTTGCAAAGCCGGTGAGAAAGTGCAATAGGCAGGGGCATATATTCCTCGGTTTCATCACAGGCAAAACCAAACATCATGCCCTGGTCGCCGGCACCGATACCGTCACCATTATCGTTAACACCCTGAGAAATATCCGGGGATTGTTTGTCAAGAGCGGTCAGCACCGCACAGGTATCACAGTCAAAACCATATTTTGCACGGTCATAGCCAATGCCCCGTACGGTCTCCCGTACCAGTTCCTGAATATCAATCTGCGCATTGGTGGTGATTTCACCTACCACCAAAACCAAACCGGTGGTAACCGTTACCTCACAAGCAACCCGGGATTGGGGATCTTGTTCTAAAATCGCATCTAAAATGGCATGGGAAATCAAATCACAAATTTTATACGGATGTCCCTCTGTAACAGACTCAGAGGTAAAAAGTCTTTTGTACATAGTCAAAAATCTCCTTTTCTACTTGGTCAAGACCTTTGTTTGCATCAATGATGGCAATGGTCTGCTTGTCCTTTAACTTATCGAATACTGTTAAAAAGTTGTTTCGGATTTTCCGCATCAGGGTAATATCTTTTTCGTAAAGTTCCGGCTTTTCCCGCACCTGATCAATCCGCGCTTTGCAGGTGTCCGGGTTCACATCCAAAAAGATGGCAAGGTCCGGTGTCAGTATTTGCGGACAGTCTAAGTTGATGTTCATCACCCAATCCATATCACTGGCAGTTCCCTGATAGGCAAAGGAAGAATAGTAATACCGGTCACAGATGACGGTGACGCCTTTTTCTAAATATTGTAAAATACCGGTTTCCGGATGGGTAATATGTTCCAAGCGGTCTGCCAGAAACAGAGCGCCTTGAAGATACATATTTTTCTTCTGACTTTCTGATAAAATCCGCCGGAGATATCCGCCGGTTTCAAAATTGGTGGGTTCCGCGGTAAGAACAACCGTTTCCCCTTTGGCTTTTAAAGACTCAGAGAGGCGCTTTAACTGGGTGCTTTTTCCGCTCCCGTCCAGACCTTCCAAGACAATGAATTTTCCCTTTTTCATGGTACATCCTTATCTTTTTAACAAAATTTGATTACAAATGATAACTACCTTCCTATTATAACGAATTCGGCGACAAAAAGCAACAAGAATTTAAGAAAACAAGAAATTTAATAAAGCAGATTTCTCGTTAGCGACCTTTTCGTCCATAACTGCATCCAAAGCAAGGTTTAACATTTCCCCGATTTTAGGGGGAGTAACCTTGCCGGTGGCTAATATATTCTTACCATCAATGGCTAAATCAGAAATAGAGCAACAAAGGTTTTTTTCTTTGATTTCGGTCAAAAATACTATGGAGTTTTGCTCCGGTTTTAGCATAAGAAAATCCGATACATTTTCTATTCCAAAGTCCCGCACCAACCGTCTCATTTCCGGCAAAGAAACCGGAGCCGGAAGCAGGGCAAGTTGAAGCAGAGAAAGAACCCGCCGAGAGGTCTTTTTATCTGCCTTTAATCGATGGAGTGCCTTTTCGGCATCGGTTAAATCAGGATGCCGGAGAAAAAGGAAGGCAAGGCGGATAGCAACGTCTTTGGGAAGATGTGAAAATGAGGCATTGTTCTCTGCAAAAACCTCCGTCATATCTGGAAATATCGTGGCAAAAACATCAGGAAATTTCTGCAAAGTCTTCTCAAAATATGGTGCTATGATGGTTTTTTTCAGTTCCT
Source organism: Ructibacterium sp. (assembly GCA_045544295.1). GTDB lineage: Bacteria > Bacillota > Clostridia > Monoglobales > Monoglobaceae > Ructibacterium. The sequence goes on from JAZPYU010000082.1 coordinate 11,196, forward strand.
CATAGATGCGCTCCGCCGAAATATTGGTTAAGGTATCCTTCAAAAGATGGATGGCAGAGGCAGTTTTTTCTTCTATGGTAAAGCCATAAACAGAGGCAAAACGAAGTCCTCTTAAAATCCGCAGGGCATCTTCCGAAAATCTTTTTTGCGGCTCGCCCACACAGACAAGGCGGTTTTTCTTTAAATCCTCCTGTCCGCCAAAAAAGTCCATCAACCCGGCCCTGTGGGAATACGCCATAGCGTTCACCGTGAAGTCCCGCCGTGCTAAATCTTCTTTTAGGGTTTGGGTGTATGTGACAGAAGAAGGATGACGGTGATCGGTATAATCCCCGTCTTTGCGATAAGTGGTGACCTCAATAGGCTGGTGATTTTGTAAAATTGTCACGGTACCGTGCTTCAATCCTGTCAAAAATAGCGGCGTATCCTGAAAAATCTCCTGCACCTTGTCCGGTGTGGCGGCGGTGCAGATGTCCCAGTCAGAGGGCATTCTGCCAAGCAGAATGTCCCGGACACAACCACCAACCACAAAAGCCTCAAAGCCATGGGCACTGAGGCGGGATAAGACAAAAGAAATTTCCTTTGGTATCGAAATCATAATATCACCTGATGATAGTATATCATAATTTTAAAAAAAAGTAAAGGTCAGCGACAGTAGATATTGATGTAGGAAACCGGGCTTAAATCAACTACTGTCAACATTTTTTTGTGGGATTCTTTCAGCACCAAAAAGGTTTTGCCCACTTCCTCCAAAACACCGCACTTTTTAATTCTTTGCCCATTGTTATGCCAAAAATCAAGACAGAGAAAGGCACCGGTAAAACGATTTAAGTAATCTGCCATACTTTGTGATTCTATGTTGCCTTTGGGAACGGAAAGACTACCGGATTTTCCGTGCATAGGGTGGGGCGGAAGCGGAACCGGGACATCCCCTGAGGAAAAGGGGCGATAGGATGCAGGCGTATAGGTAGAAACCGGCTCACCACATTGATGAAGCATAGGATTATCGCAACCGGGTGGGATAATAATGCCGGTATCGGTTGTAGTTTTGTTTGTTTCATATTGCATCGTTGATGCACCTCCTATGCTATCTTATGCAAAAATGAAAAAAAGTAGCAATCTTTTGTATATTTTTTTAAAAAGGTGAAAAACTAACGGTGTACCAAAGAAAAGGAAAAAGAAAATAAAATGAAAATAAAGCAAAATGCTTAGGAGGAAACTACTATGAATAATCAAAACAACAAGAACAACAAGAACGAAAACAAGAACAATCAGAATAAAAACGAAAACAAGAATCAGAATAAAAACGACTAATTTTTGTAAAAGCCGTCCTTTGGACGGCTTTTGTTTTGATGGTACATAGTGAAGAATTTACTTGCGGTTTCAAAAACTGTTAGTGTAAAAAAGAAAAAGAGGCGGATACTAAAATGGAGAGGAAACTATCCTCTCTGTGAGGTTTGTATGAAAAAACAAAGTTTAGGCAGACTGATGCTCTTTTTTCTTTTGGTTTTTCCTTTACCATCCCTTGCGGCAGAAAGTTTAATCCCGGTGGGACAAACCGTTGGTGTCACCCTTGATATGAAAGGTGTAACCGTTGTGGATACCACCGATATTGAGGACAAAAACGGGGAAATTTCTTCACCAGCCAAAGAGGCAGGAATCAAAATTGGCGATGTGATAGAAACCATTGACGGGAAGTTTGTTGGTTCAGCAGAGGAGTTAGAAAAAATAGTAACCGGTAAGAAAGGAAAAGAATTAAAAGTTCAGATTAAACGGGACGACAAAGAAAAAGAATGTGTTTTAACACCGGTGCTTTCCGGAGCCGAAGGTGTTTACCGATTAGGAATATGGGTGAAAGATGCCGCTTCTGGCATCGGCACGGTGACCTATTTAAATCCGGAAACCGGAGAGTTCGGCGCTTTGGGACACGGTATTGCAGAAACCCCGGAAAGTGAACCCATCTCTGCCAAAGGCGGAGAAATTATGGATGCCAAAATTGTTTCTGTAAAAAAAGGTGGAAAAGGACAACCCGGTGAACTGGTAGGCGTTTTCACAGAAGATGATAAAAAATTAGGAACCGTTGTTGCCAATACCGCTTTCGGATTAAAGGGAATTGCCGAAAAGAAAGCGAATTTTAAAACAATGATGGAAGCCGTTCCGGTAGCATCCAGGGAAGAAGTAGAAACAGGCAATGCAGAAATTTTAGCCAATGTAGAAGAGGGTAAAATAGAAAAATATGCAGTAGAAATTCAAAAAATCAATAAGGATGCGAACAATCCCAAAGGAATGGTGATTAAAGTAACAGACCCCAATTTATTGGAAAAAACCGGCGGTATTGTCCAAGGAATGTCAGGTAGCCCCATTATCCAAAACGGCAAACTCATTGG
>JAZPYU010000083.1:0-3369 GCA_045544295.1 Ructibacterium sp.
CCAAAAAGAAGGATCTTGTTGTTTAAATAGAATTACCCATGATGTAAAAAGGGAGCCCTCTTCTTCTTGCTTCTATTTTTGTTCTAATCAAACAACTATTCGGTCAAACCAAGAAAATGTAAAGCAAAATCAGTAAAAATAGCAACTCCATAGGGCAAGGCATCTTCATCAATATCAAAATCAGAATTATGAAGCGGGGCAGTAATGCCCTTTTTTTCATTGCGACAACCCAGTTTGAAAATAGCACCGGGTACTTCTTGGGTAAAATAAGCAAAATCTTCTCCTGCCATGGTAGGCAGACCGCCAAAAACACAGTTTTCCTTTCCAAGACACCGAATTGCGCTTTCTAAAATACCATTGGCAACTTCTTTGTCGTTTTGCAGCGGTGGGAATAATTTGATGAATTCATATGTGAATTTTGCTCCATAAATAGAGCAGATATGTTCCACAACGGCATGAATTTTTTCAGAAAGATGAATACGCATTTCTGTGGTTAAAGAACGTGCTGTGCCGAGCAATTTTGCTTCATCCGGAATAATGTTAGGGGCATCTCCGGCATGAACGGCACCTACGGTAACCACTGCTTCCTCAAAGGGATTCACCGTTCTGCTTACCACGGTTTGTAACTCGGTAATAACATGTGCCGCAATCACAATGGGGTCTACCGCAAGATGCGGTTCAGCACCGTGTCCGCCTTTTCCATGAATGGTGATAGCAAAATCATCAGGCGAGGCATACATAGAACCCTCTTTAACCCGCATAGTACCTGTATTTAAATCTGTATCCATATGCAAGGCAATACAAGCATCCACTTTGGGGTTTTCCAAAACACCACTTTGAATCATTGGTTCTGCTCCGCCGGTGGTTTCTTCCCCTTGCTGAAAAGCAAATTTTATCACACCGCTCCACTTGTCTTTTAATTCATTTAAAACCTGTGCAGTATTTAATAAGATTGCAGTATGGGCATCATGACCACACGCGTGCATAACGCCGGGATTTTGGGATTTATAAGGAGTTTCATGCATTTCTTCCATCGGAAGTGCATCCATATCAGCACGAATCAATAAACACTTGCCCAGTTTTCCGCTATCAATTTGCGCAACAACACCGGTGGTTCCATCGCCTCTTTCATAGGAAATACCCATATCATCAAGACGTTGACAGATATAGTTCATCGTATTGAATTCTTCAAAAGAAACTTCGGGGTTCTGATGCAGATACCGCCGATCAGCAATCAACTGGCTTTCTACTTTTTTTGCAAGTTCTAATGTGTTAATCATGTGCTTTCTCCTTTTCGGCAAAATATTCTATAATATTTTGTGCCGTTTTTTTATCCACAACTTTTATTAAATCCTGAAACTCTGCTTTTTTAATTCCCTCTATATCGAAAAAGGTTTGTAGCAAGGCGGTTCGCTTTGCCGGACCAACGCCTGGAATACATTCTATCAAAGAGTCCAGAGACGTTTTTTCGTGCTTTTTACGAAATCCTGCAATAGCAAAACGATGTACTTCATCTTGCATACAGGCAAGGAATTTAAAAAGCATACCATCTTTATTTAGCATAAACTCTTGGTTTTCATCTGTCAATCCCCTTGTTTGGTGTTTCTCATCTTTCACAAGACCAAAAATCGGAACCGTTTCCCCTAAGGTCTCCATCAATAATCGAATGGCAGAAACGTGACCTCTTCCGCCATCAAGCAAAATTAAGTCAGGGAATGGCAAAAACTTTGCATCTGCCTCTGCGATCTTTCCTGATCTGATTGCTTCTTCTTCCTCGTAGGCACGTGCAAATCTCCGGTAAATCACTTCACGCATACTTTCATAGTCATTGGAACCGGTTACCGTCTTAATGCGAAATCTACGATAATCCTTGCGGGATTCTTTGGCGTTTTGGTAAACCACACATGCACCTACACTGTGCGAACCGGATATATTGGAGATATCATAACTTTCTATCCGGAAAGGTGTTTTGGGCAAGGAAAGAATCTTGGTAAGTTCTGCAAGGATTTCGTTTTGTTCTAATCTTTCCCTATCACGACGAAAACGGTGTTTTTCAAGAGATTCTTCCGCATTTTTATTTACCATTTCAACCAAGGAAGCCTTCTCCCCTCGTTTGGGATTGGTAAGGGAAATTTTGTGACCTGTTTTTTGTGTTAACCAAGCACCGATTTCCTCTTGATCCTCCAATGGAACCGGCATAATTATTTCCCTGGGAATCATCGTCGCGTTAAAGTAATATTCCTTCATAAATCCAGAAATTAACTCTTCTATTGTGCTTTCATCACGCTCAAAGACAAAATATTCTGAACCGGAAATTTTTCCGTGGCGCATATAAAAGATTTGAATACAACTTTCTCTTTCATCTTGATAAAAACCAACGATATCACGATTATTTTCCTTGGTAGAAAGCATTTTTTGTTTTTCGCCAAGGATTTTTAAACTTTCAATCTTATCACGCAGACGGGCGGCTCTTTCAAATTCCAAAGCATCAGATGCTAAAAACATTTTCTTTGATAAAAGATTGATAATTTCCATATATTTCCCATCCAACACAGCCGCGATTTGGTCAAAAACTTCCCGATATTCATCTTTGGAAATTTTTCCGGCGCAGGGGGCGGAACATTGGTTAATATGATAATAAAGGCACGGTCTTCCTTTTCCAATATCCCGGGGTAAATTTTTATTACAACTGCGAACCTTAAAAATCTGTTTCAAAGTCTCCAATGTTTCTTTTACCATAAAAGCACTCATATAAGGACCATAGTAACGTGCTCCGTCTTTGGAAACCTTCCGGGTCATATAAATTTTAGGAAAGTCATCTTGCAGAGTAATTTTAATATACGGATAATGTTTATCATCTTTTAAAAGAATATTATACTTAGGGCGATATTTTTTTATAAGATTACATTCTAATATCAACGCCTCTACTTCGGTATCGGTAACCATATAGTCAAAATCATTGATATGGGAAACCATAGCCAAAGTCTTTGGCGAATGATTTTTAGATTGCATAAAATACTGACTGACTCTATTTTTTAACAACTTACTTTTTCCAACATAAATAACGGCGTCATTTTTATCTTTCATTAAATAAACGCCCGGGGAGAGAGGTAACTTTTTTAATTTTTGTTTGATAGACGCTTTATTAAAATTCATAGTTATTCCTCACATATAACACAAAAGAGCATACCATATCTTTGCCAACAGCAAAAACAAGGTTGCTCTTTCCTAACAATTCTGATACAGAAATCTTATGATGCGAAATTAGAAGAAATCAGTTCAACCAAATCATTTACCGCATCTTCTTCATCACTGCCTTCTGCAATAATGGTGATGCTTAAACCTCTGGTAATCCCCAGGGAAAGAACC
>JAZPYU010000084.1:0-12188 GCA_045544295.1 Ructibacterium sp.
CCTCATAATGATAGTCAAGACCAATCTCACCTATGGCACGGACTTTGGAATTTTGCAGAGCAAGACTGCGAAGTTCTTCCAAAACATCGTCGTTCATACTTTCGGCATCACCAGGATGAATTCCTACGGTAGCATAAACAAAATCATATTGGTTGGCAAGTGCAACTGCCGCTTTGGAAGTTTCCAAATCAGCACCGATATTGGTGATATACCCTACGCCGTAATCTTTTAAACTTTGAAGCATCGCTTCTCTGTCCCCGTCAAACTGCGGGTCATCAAAATGTGCATGGCTGTCAAATAGCATATCTTTAAAGTCCTTTCTTGCTGATTTCCTGTAAATTTTTCGAAATCGTCTCTAAGGAATGATAAAAGATTTCTCTTTCTCCCTCTGTCAGTCCCAAACCGCCTTTTTCCACCGCCAATTTAATCCTCTCTCTGAGGGCAAAGGTCATATCCCTTCCTGCATCTGTCAGCATAATTTTTGCGCGGTAGCCGTTTCCGTCCGTCATCTCTTTTTTTACCAGACCCTTTTCTTCCAATGCGCGGATAGAACGGGAAACCTCCGCCTTATCCCTTGCACACATCTCAGAAAGATTGGCAGCGGTAAGTCCGCACTCTGTTTTAAAAAGGGCAATCAAATAAATAATATATGTCCCTTTCAATCCATATGCCGCCATTTCTTCTGCAGCAATTCTATTCCAATAAGAAGATAATTTTGATAAAGACAATGTAAAAATCTCAAATCTTCCTACCATAATCATCACCTCAAAAAAGAAAGTTGTTGAATATTCAACAACTTCACTTTAACAAACTCTTCCTCCTTTGTCAATAAGTTTTGAAAAAAATATTCTTGCAAATTCCTGGCTTTTTGGGGTTGATTATGGCGGTAAGGTATGATAAAATCATTGATAACATTAGGATGATAAGGGGGAACCCATATGGATACCATAAAGCAGGAATTAACCCAAAAAGGAAAACTTGCCAAAGAGGCTTCTTATACCTTAGGTACGCTTTCCGCTGAGGCAAAAAATTCTGCACTTCTTGCGATGGCAGACGGGCTCTTAGAAAACATTCCTTATCTTTTGGAAGAAAATGCAAAAGATTTGGAAAACGCAAAAAAAGCAGGTATGGCAGAGGGACTTTTGGACCGGCTCTCTTTAAATGAAGCAAGAATTTCTGCTATGGCAGAGGGCATCCGCCAGATTGTGACACTTCCTGACCCCATTGGGGAGACCATTTTGGATACACAGCGCCCCAATGGGCTTTCTATTAAGCAGGTACGGGTACCCCTTGGCGTTATCGGGATTATTTACGAAGCACGTCCCAACGTGACCGCCGATGCGGCAGGTCTTTGCATCAAAGCCGGCAACGCAGTAATTTTGCGTGGTGGAAAGGAAGCGGCACATTCTAACCTTGCCATTGTGAAAGTAATGCAAAAAGCCGGAACCCTGGCAGGTCTTCCGGAGGGTAGTATCAATCTGGTGGAAAACACTTCCAGAGAAAGTGCTACCGAGCTGATGAAACTGAATGAATATTTAGACGTAATCATCCCCCGAGGCGGTGCAGGGTTGATTCGTGCCGTGGTGGAAAACGCCACCGTCCCTGCCATTGAAACAGGGACCGGAAATTGCCATATCTACATTGATGCTGAGGCAAACCTTGCTATGGCAAAAGAAATTGTAATCAATGCCAAAACCCAGCGGACCTCCGTTTGTAATGCGGCAGAAAAATTATTGATACACCAGTCGGTGGCAGGAAAGTTTTTACCTGAAATTTTAGATGCCCTGAAAGAAAAATCCGTCACCATTATGGGTGATGCCAAGGTTTGTGCCCTTTATCCCGATGCACTTCCCGCTACCGAAGAAGATTGGGGCACGGAATATTTAAGTCTGAAAATCGGCGTTAAAATCGTGGAGTCTATTGACGATGCCATTTCCCACATCAACCGTTATAACAGCGGGCACAGCGAGGCAATTATCACAAGTAACCAAGAAAATGCCAATCAATTCTTAAAAGAAATTGACGCGGCGGCGGTTTATCACAATGCCTCCACCCGGTTTACCGACGGTTTTGAATTTGGTTTTGGTGCTGAAATCGGCATCAGCACCCAAAAAATTCACGCCCGCGGCCCTATGGGTCTTACCGCTCTTACCAGTACCAAATATCAAATTACAGGAAACGGTCAAATCCGCAAATAAAGGAACGTCTTTATGGGAAACCCGCTTTTGCTATGAAAAAAACAGCCGGATTCACCTCTGTCTTCTGTGGTGTCATTTATGCTAATAGAAACTATATCACCATCCACGGCGCAAGTACGGGAACCAAAACCTTTGAACTGAAACGCTAAACATAAAAAAGCCTCCCGATGGGAGGCTTTTTCTTGCGTAAAAGTTCCATATATCAATCGTACGAAATAACAATGCTCGGAGTCAAACAACAAAGGTTGGAGCCTGAAAACTGATATGGCGTAATGATAGATATTGGGAAGCAACCGACGTCTTAGATAGCGCGAACGTCAACTGCACGCAGTTTGCTGGCATCCTTGGGATCCGGCTCGGTATCGTAAGTTACCTTTTGACCCTCTTCCAGAGTCTTGAAACCATCTGCGATGATAGCGGAGAAATGAACGAAAACATCGTCACCGCCGTTGTCATCAGAAATGAAGCCGAAGCCTTTTGCAGGATTAAACCATTTAACTGTACCCTGATTCATGTTGTGGTACCTCCAAAATAAAAATTTTGTATTCCGTGATGAAACGAACATTGCCAAGCAGCACTTATAAAAAATGCCCACATTTTGTAAACCAATGAACCCGACTTACAAAAATGTGAGTACAATGTGTTATCTTGGATACCTTGTTAGTATAGCACCACTTTTTAAAAAAATCAAGGGTTTTTTCTAAAAAAGGAGAAAAATTATTTTCAACTTTCGTCTATGATTACCAAAAAAATGTCGCTTTTTATCAACCTTTGAGACTTCTTTTGTTTGGTTGACAAAAAATCAAAAGTGATGTAGAATGTTTTTAAATACGAAGATGATGGGAGGCGGTTCCATGGGGCAAAAAATTACGATGCAACGTTTTTGGGTATGGGTACTTGCCTTTCTTTTTTTGCTCTCTTCTACCGAAGCGGCTTTGGCGTTTGATATTTCCAGACTTATCAAGAAACCATCTCCTATGCTTACACCGCCTGTTCCCTCTTTAAAACTGATGGCACCTCTCAGAAAAGTGAATGGTTCCAACCTTTTCTTTTCCGGAACGGTGACAAACCCCTCTTATTTGTATGATGGTGACGAAACCACTATGGCGGTAGCGGAAACACCAACTACCATAACACTGGATTTAGGTTCTTTGCAAAGACTTGGTGGTATACGTTTTCTGCCGGGCAAGGAAAATCCCAACCGTTGTTTGGGAACCGTTTTTTCCATCTCCAAAAACAACCGGAACTTTCTTCCGGTAGCCACCATAGAACCTTTGGGCGGCGGGGATTTCCCCTCTGACTGGCAAGACCTTTCCTTTGGCAGCAGCGGAGATGCCCGTTATGTCCGCTTAGAAATTCCCGCAGGTGCATCTTTTGCTGAAATAGAATGGCTATCCTATCCCGGTTGGAATTATGCCGGACGAAACTTAATTTTTGACCTTTACGCCTTTGATATACAAGAAACCTTTGTAGGAAACATCGCTTTGGCAATCTATAACAAAAACGGTGTCTTAAAACAACTGGTACAGCAAGAAGAAACCTTTGTAGAAAATGTTCCTGCCTTCTTTTCTTTGGAAGTTTTGGTAAGAAAGCGGGAAGCCGGTGACAATTATCGAATTTTGGTATGGAAACCGGACGGAACGCCGGCCCTGTCACAAGCCCTTTCCTATTATGATAATGATGGTTCCTCCCAGTTGAGCCTTTCCAACCTTTTCTCTGACGATATGTTATTACAGGCAGAAAAGCCTGTAACTATTTGGGGAAGTGCCCCCACCAACTCTAACGTAACGGTTTCTTTGGAAAACAACAACGGCGGTATCATAACCCAAACCACCATCGCAAAACAGGGAACATTCTCTGTAAATCTTGGTAGTTTCTCGCCCGGCGGTGATTATCAATTAACCATACGATGCGGAAACGAGAAAAAACTTTTCAGGCACATTACCTTTGGGGACCTTTGGCTCTGCGTGGGGCAATCCAATATGGACTATTTTATGGTCGGCGGTGCCGATACCACGGCTTATTTAGAAAACGACCCCCATGCCGATAACCCCAACATTCGTCTTTTGAACCTTTGGAATTTAGGAATTGCAGGTTCCGGCGCACCAACCGGAAATCTCCCGCTTGGTTACGGCAAAAACGCCTGGGAGCCTATGACACGGGATTCTGCCAACTATTGTTCTGCCGTTGGATATTTTATCGCGCAGGATTTGGAGCAGACCTATCATAATCCCATCGGTCTTTTGAGCGTTGCCGTTGGGGATACCGAAATCAACCGCTGGATTCCCTATGGGGATACCTATGGTTCCTTTACTTCTACCGATGGTGGTCTTTTCCATAATCGGGTTGCTCCTTTTGATAAATTGCAAATCAAAGGTATTTTAATGTATCAAGGAGAGGCAGACCAGTACCGCACCTTTTTGACCACAGAAGAATATCGAGACGCGATGGCAGGTTTGGTTGACCGCTATCGGAACATCTGGGGCGCAGATACACCCTTTTACTGGGCGCAACTGACCCGATACAAAAAGGACGAAAGTGCTATCCGAGAAGGGCAACGTTTGGCACTTTTCCGAATTAAAAACCCAGAAAGCGCCGGTATTATTTCTTTAATTGATATTTATGGCGAATTCAAAAGCGGAGCAGGTAACTGCCGGGAAGATATTCATCCCCACCAAAAGCAGGTGGTAGCAGAGCGGTTCCTACGTTATATCAAGCGAGATGTTTACGGAGAGGATATCTCCGTTTCCGGTCCAGTGTATCAGTCTATGAGGATAGATGGAAGCACCATAGAACTCACCTTCCATACCACTGGCAATCTGGCGCTTTTACCTGTTTCCCAATATGCAGATAAACTCGGTCAAAATCTGATTAAGGAACAAAACATCAACACCAACCTCCCACAGGAATTTGAAATTGCAGGGGATGACGGCATCTTTGTCCGTGCTGATGCAGTTCTTGAAGGCAATCAGGTGCTTCTTTCCAACCCGAAAATTCCTAACCCCGTTATGGCACGATACGCCTGGGGTGCTTATCCGGAAATACCCAACCTTACAGACGAAACCGGTCTTCCGGCCTTATCCTTCTCTACCCATCTTTATTAAGTTTTGATAACAAAACTTTTTAGAACGTTGACAAAACAAGAAAAATTAGGATATACTATGCCTATAAAATGAAGGTTTTGACCTATGTCAGGAGGAGGATACCCTATGCGTTGTTTGTACTGCGGGCATTTAGAGAGTAAAGTTGTGGATTCCCGTTCTGCAGAAGACGGCACCGCCATTCGCCGGCGCCGGGAATGTTTAGAATGCGGAAAGCGCTTTACCACTTACGAAAAGATTGAGAGTGTCCCCATTATTGTTATAAAAAGAGACGGATCCAGACAGAGTTTTGACCGGGAAAAGTTACAGCGCGGTATTTTGAACTCCTGTGCAAGTCGGCCGGTTCCGCTTTATGCCATTGATAGTATGTTAGATGAGATTGAGGCAGAAATTCACAACTCTTTGGCAAGAGAGGTTTCCTCTGAAAAAATTGGCGAAATGGTCATGGAACGGTTGCGGGAACTTGATGAAGTTTCCTATGTTCGTTTTGCATCGGTTTATAAAAAGTTCCAGGATATTGAAACTTTCCGAAAAGAACTTGCGAAGTTAGAAAAATAAACATTAAGAAAGGTGTAGCAATGCTACACCTTTTATTTTTATTTAAATGAACTTATAAGTTGTTTTGGTATCGTATTTTCGCCTTTTTTCAGGATAACGACCGGGAGGCCTTCTTTTCCATCTTAATTGATATGGGAATAAGCGCAAACATCTTTTTCCCCTGATATGTTTTTATTATTTTCTCAACTTTCTGCAATACTGGGTACAAAGTTTATCTGTACATTCTAAGCAGCGAAGCGCCATATTGCTGTTCTCCCAAAATCTTTCCGGATAGAGAAATACACACAACTCCCAGATAAGCCATACGATAAGTGCCACAATAACCAACGACCAGGAGAAAAAACTGTTTAATGCTACAATCGGCAAAAACATCATCATATGATCCCAGTTAAATATTCGACAGGTGGTACAGCACTTGTTACCCATAATGAGCCTGAACGGGCACCAGATAAGAACACATATCAAATCACATACATAAAAGAACGTTGCAATCAGGACCATCATTCCGGTGTTTATCATTCCTGCCAGATGAAGTAAACTGAGTAAACCCGTCAACAAAATCCATATTACCATCACTTTGTATGCGGCAGTTGTGGTGTCTTTGATATATTTTTTAAGTCTCTTTTCATTGACTTTTTCCTGTATCGGTTTATAAAGTGCCTCAAAAACTTTTTGCGACCCAATGGAGATATGCGCCTTTACGGGAATCAGTTGCAGCACCATATCCCATATCCAAATCCCCCACAAAAGATGCAATGGAGAAAACTGAAAGAAAAAGTTCCATCCGTCTGCAACATCAAACGCGTTAACATCAAAGAGATATACTAAAATTGCAATCACAAAGACGACAATTCTGCCTGCAAGTCTTAAAAAATAGATTCTTCTCGTTTCTGACATACCAGCGTTGTTATTTTCCATCCGTGATAATCCCTTCTTCTACTTCAAACTATTTGTATTTACCGAAGCATTTCTTCTATCTGTATTTCGTGGCGCATATGCCGCATTGCCCTGGGTTTTACAATGGCCAAAATCACCAACTGCATCACAATTACCATCGCCCATGAGATGGGCCAACAAAAATACAATTTTTCTATTCCGCCCGATAGTCTTTCTATAACAACTGCCACCCAAAAAATTCGGAACCCGCAACTTCCGATAAAGGCAGTAACAGCCGTAGCAATAGAACAACCCAATCCTCTTAGTGCGCCGATTAAAACTTCCATAATACCACACAGGAGGTAAAGAGAACAGGTTACCACCATCCGTTTTACGCCATATTCCAGCGCCATAGCAGAATCTGTAATGTAAAACCTCAAAAGGGGTCTTGCAAAAACAACACACAAGGTACCGAGAGCAAGACCTACCACCGATACAGACAACATCGAAATCCAAATGGTCTTGTTCACCCGTTTTTCACTTCGGGCACCATAGTTCTGACTGACACCGGTTAAGGTTGCCTGATAAAAAGCATTCATTGCCACATAGATAAATCCGTCAAGATTGGATGCCGCGGCATTTCCTGCAACTGCCGCATCGCCATAACGATTGACCGAAGACTGGATCACCGTATTCGATAAAGCAAAAAAAGAGGATTGTATGCCGGCAGGAATTCCTATCTGTAAAATTTCTTTTAACTCTTTGGGGTAAAGTTTTAATTTCTTCCAATTCAGTTTAATTTCACCCTGAGAATGGGTCATAATCACCAAAACCGCTATCATCGACAAATAGTTAGACACCGCCGTAGCAATGGCAACCCCGGCAACACTCATATCAAAGACGATAACCAAAACCAAGTTCAAAAACACATTGACCAATCCGGCTATTGCTAAAATATACAAAGGTCTTTTAGTATCCCCAAGGGCTCTTAAAACAGAGGCACCAAAATTATAAGCCAGAGAAGCAGGTACCCCCAGAAAAAGAATACGCATATAAAGTACGGCTCCGTCTAACACTTCTCCCTCCGGAGTCCCCATTAAGATAAGTAAAGGTTTGCTGAAAATAAACCCGATAATTCCAGCAATGATTCCCATCATCAAACCCAACAACATTGAGGTATGGATTGCCCGTTCCATTTCCTTGATTTTATGTGCGCCGAACTTTCTGGAAACCACAACGCTGGCTCCCACAGAAAGACCAACAAAAATGTTAATCAAAAGATTCGTTAAAGAACTGGTGGCGCCTACTGACGCCATCGCACCAGAACCCGCATAACGGCTGACAATCACAAGGTCTGCCGCGTTATAAAACAGTTGCAGAAAACTTGCAAACATCAAAGGAATTGCAAACCGTATGGTATTTTTAAAAATGGAGCCCTTGGTCATATCAAGAACATATTTCTGCTTTCCCATATCTTGTCACTTCCTATATCCCTAACAAAATTTCTTTATTTGTTCCATAAAAGATATCAGAGCGATTGTTCATCATCAAAACTAAGGGGTATTGCCTGCAATCATAGCACATTACCCCTTTGGACATACATCTTTATCATAATACCGAAAATAAAAAAAGTCAATATGATTAACGGGAATGTAACACAAACTCTCCTTGTATATTACAAGATGCAAAACCCTTTGAAATATTGAAAGCAAAGAATCCATAACCTTGCGGTTATGGATTCTTTTAATATGCGTTGATTTCTTTTAAACTTTGATAATTGCCACAGCCTACGATGATATGGTCCAAAAGCCGAATTCCAACGGCGTTAAGTCCGTCTTCTAATTCTTTGGTTGCCCGGACATCTGCCTGAGAAGGCATGGTAGCCCCAGACGGATGGTTATGGGTAATGATGACCGCCTCTGCATTGGTGCGAAGCGCCAGTTTTACCATTTCCTGAATATACATAGGTGTTTCATCAATACCGCCTTCGGAGATTTTATCAAAGCGATAGGCCTGTTGCTTTTTATTAAGGCTAATCATAAAGCAACATTCCGTCAATTTCCCATAAAACAGACTTTTGGCAAAATTACCTCTGGCTTCGGTGGTATTAAGGCAAGGATACTGCTTTTCTCCCTCTTTTAACATACACCGCTCCACACATCCCAAAAGAGGAAGTAAATCGTGGAGATATTGCGCCACTCTGCTCCCAATTCCGGGGACTTTTATGAGTTCTTCCGGCTCCGCCGTCAAAACCCCATAAAGAGACCCGCAATGTTCCAACAGATGATGGGCCAATGGATTGGTGTTTCCCTGCGGAATTACATTAAACAGCAACTTTTCTAATTGCTCATGTTCTTCCAAAAAGGCAAACCCCAAAAGTTTGGATTTTTCGTCCAACCGTTTCCGGTGCCCGGCGTGTTCCCCTGCCATCTTATTTCACGGTACGGCTGCCCGGTTTTACCAACGGCACACCGCTTTTACAGATGGGACATTCCTCTGCTTCATAAGAGGTAATATCCATAGAGAATGCACTACGGTAAGGAACGCCAAAATCAATCTTACCGCCAGTACGGTCGACAATAGAACCGATACCTACGATTTCACCACCACATTCTTTTACCAAATCCATAACTTCACGAACACTACCGCCAGTGGTAACAACGTCTTCTACAATCAGAACTCTCTGACCTTTTTCAATGGTAAAACCACGGCGAAGGGTCATTGCACCATTTTCACGTTCTGCAAAGATGTTTTTTACGCCTAATTGCTTACCAACTTCATAGGACATCTGGATAGCGCCAATCGCCGGACCGATAACCAGGTCAACATTATCGTCTTTGTACTGTGCAACCAACTCTGCACAAAGAGGTACACTATACTTTGCATTCTGGAAAATCTTTGCACATTGCATATACTTATCACTGTGTCTGCCGGAGGTCAACAAAAAGTGACCCTCCAGTAATACTTCTGCTTCTTTTAACATTGCAATAATTTCTTCTTTTGTCATTGTTATTCCCTTTCCTTTCTTAGCCGAGGGGAATCATACCCCATAAGCCTTAAACTTGATAAATTTTCACTCTTTCAATTTGTCGTCCTTGAAAGGCGTCAGCCTTACTTCGTCCTCCGCATTGAAATTGTACTAAATTTCTCTGCGTTTAAGGTCAAAGAGTTTTAAGATAGCAAATTTCAATGGAAGACAAGGAAAAATTGACAGATAATACTGACGTATATCTGTTGATTTTTCTGCAGTATTACGTGAAATTTGCATCTTAAAACCTTATGTGGTTTGGTTCCACTCGGCTTAGCCGTTCATTTTAACCTGACCGACAATTTCATTCACATCTTTAATATTGTTTTTATCTAAGTATTCTTCCATTCCATTGCGAACCCTGATACATGCATAGGGGTCTACCATACCTGCGGTTCCTACCGCTACGGCATTGGCACCGGCAAGCATAAATTCAATCGCATCTTCGCCGGTAGTAATACCACCCATGCCGATAATAGGAATTGTTATCGCTTGTCTTACTTGGTAAACCATTCTGACTGCAACTGGCTTTACTGCGGGGCCGGAGAGCCCACCCATATTATTATAAAGAACCGGGCGACGGGTTTTTACATCAATCTTCATCCCGAACAAAGTATTGATCATAGATACTGCATCGGCCCCGCCGGCTTCTGCCGCCTTTGCCATCTCCGCAATATCGGTTACGTTGGGAGAAAGTTTTACAATCAAAGGCACTTTGGATACCGCTTTTACCTTTTGGGTGATTTCTTCTATCATCTTTGCGCTGGTACCAAATGCCATACCGCCCTCTTTGACATTGGGGCAGGAAATGTTCAGTTCAAACATATCTAGTTTATCACCTAAGATTTCCGCTACTGCTACATAATCGTCAATGGTAGAACCGCAAAGATTGGCAATCAGTTTGGTATCAAAGGTTCTGAGCCAGGGGAGTTCCTTTTCCAAGAAAGCCTCTGCGCCGGGATTTTGAAGTCCCACACTATTTAAGATGCCTTTGTCTGTCTCTGCAATCCGAGGAGAGGGATTACCAAGTCTGGGTACCGCAGATAATGCTTTTAAGCAAACTGCGCCCAGTTCTGATAGGTTAAAATACTCGCTATATTCCCGACCAAACCCAAAGGTACCGGAACCGGTGGTAACCGGATTGTTCCATTCTACGCCGGCAATATTTACTTTCATATTAGCCACGCCACTCCACCTCCCTGCCGTCGAATACCGGGCCGTCTTTACATACCCGCTTATTGGCACCGTTTACCTTACAGGTACAGGTTACACAGGCGCCAACGCCACAACCCATTCTTTCTTCTAAAGAAACCTGAACAGGAATATCCGTTTCTATCGCCATTTCTGCAACCCGTTGCATCATCGGGGTGGGGCCACAGGTGTAAACCCGGGAAACCGGATTGGAAGCCACAATATTTTTCATTACATCGGTCACAAAACCGTGGAAACCACAACTTCCGTCATCGGTAGCAATGAACACATTCTTACTTACCTTACGGAATTCTTCTGCCAACATAATGGCTTCTTTGTTCCGAAAACCAAGCACTACCGTGGCTTTACCTTTGAATTCCTTAGCAAGTTGTAAAAGGGGGAAAACACCGATACCGCCGCCAATGAGCAAAATAGCATCTTTATCCTCTTTAAACCGGGTAAATCCATTACCCAAAGGACCTAAGATATCCAATTTTTCTCCTACCTGATAGCGGGCAAGTGCCTCCGTACCCTTGCCTCTGGTTTCAAAAATAAAACGAAGATATTTTCCTTCTAATACCTCGCAGATACTGATAGGACGGCGCAGATAAGCATCCCCTCCGCAAAGGATATGAAGAAATTGTCCCGGCTTTGTCTTTTTTGCCATTTCCGGACAGAAGACAGTAAAATCATAAACATTCTCTGTCAACCGTTGTTTTTTCATCAGTTCACATAACATTTAGGAAATCCTCCTTACAGAGCACTTAAAATATCATCCCGCATCCGGATGGCTTCCGCCCTTGCTGCATCACCCAAGGTTCCGCCATTTTTCTGGTATGCACACATAATGGAACGGGAAGCATTGACAATAGCACCCAACCCATCTTTATTGAAACTCTTGGCTACATCTTCTGCCTTACCGCCCTGAGCACCGTAACCCGGCACTAAGAAATAGGTATGGGGCATCTGCCGACGAAGGGCTTCTGCTTGTTCCGGATAAGTGGCACCGACCACCGCACCAACACTGCTGTAACCATGGATACCAATTAAATCAGAACCCCATTCTTTGACCAAATCTGCCATATGCTCGTAAATATATCTTCCTTCTGATTTTAAATCCTGCAATTCTCCGGAGGACTTGTTGGAAGTCTTAACCAAAGCGAAAATACCCTTTTGATTGGCGATACATTGATCAGTAAAAGGTTTGATACCATCGGTACCAAGGTAGGGATTTAC
>JAZPYU010000085.1:0-10358 GCA_045544295.1 Ructibacterium sp.
ACAGAACGACATGGCTACGATCCGACTTGGTCAGGAAATCGGCCGTACCTTAATAAAGGAAACCAAACTTTCCAATCCGGTTGAGGAAATTGTGGAATACGGACCGGAAAATGTATGGGAACTGGGTGTGATTCCTGCCAGCCGTCCTGCTAATTATAAAAGAGTAGAACGGTTTAAGGCAACTGCTTATGATGCATCTCCCATGGATAATGGTATCTGGGCAGGTAAAACTTCTACCGGTATGCCTTTGGTATACGGCGTGATTGCGGTAGATCCCAGAGTCATTCCTTACGGAACCAAGATGTATATTGAATCAGTAGATGGTCAATATATTTATGGATATGCCATTGCCGGTGACTGTGGCGGTGCCATTAAAGGCAAGAAGGTAGACTTGTTCTTCCCTAACCGTAGCACCTGTTATCAGTTTGGCAGACGGGACGTTAACATTTATTTTATGGATTAGTAAAAAAGAAAAAGGCTAAAAGCCTTTTTCTTTTTTACTTTTTTATGGTCTGCTTCTTTTTTCTTATTCCCTAAGGGTTCAATTCTTTTGAATTAATTGCCTTTTTTTCCCTAAAAATTGCATTTTCGTCACAAATTAGAAAATTCTATTGACTTTTGTTGGCAAGTATGCAAAAATGACGGCAAGAAACCATTGTTGGAGAAAACATAAAAAGTTTTATCAGAGGGACAAGAATTTAAGATACAAAGAGGAGCGGTTCTTTGTTTCCGGTCCTTGCCGGAAGAATGGGAAGATATTCTTTTGCGGCTGAAAGCGGCAGGGCTTAACTGGATAGAAACTTATACTTGCTGGAACTTGCGGGAGCCCCAAAAGGCGTTGTATTTGCCGGGCGCTATTTTGAAAGAAGAAAACGAGATTGTAATTTTTGAAACGGATGGCCTCAGAGGTGAGCCTGAGGTTTGGATAGACAATCATATGCCTTTTGATGATTTTCCAAAGGAAATTATAGTAGAATAGAGGAGGATTTTTATGAAATTCAGAAATTTTGGTACTATGTTGGAAGTTTCCCGGAATATGGTTATGACGGTGGAGGCTGTCAAGGAATGGATTGATCTGAATGCGGAATTAGGATACAATCTGCTTTTGTTGTATATGGAAGATCTTTATGAAATGGACGGACATCCTTACTTTGGCTATGCCAGAGGCAGATATAGCAAGGAAGAATTAAAAGAAATGGATGCCTATGCCAATCAAAAAGGGATTACCCTGATGCCCTGTATCCAAACCTTAGGGCATTTGGAGAAGATTTTCCGTTGGCCGCAGTATGCTAAAATTCTGGACGGCGGTAGCACCATTCTTGCAGGGGATGAGGAAACCTATGCCCTGATTGATGATATGTTCAGGACCATGTCAGAATGTTTTACCACCAAGACCATCCACGTCGGTATGGACGAGGCAAGCATGCTGGGCAGAGGTAAGTATCTTGACATCCATGGGCCCAGAGACCATATGGACATTATGTTAGAACACTTAGAGAGAGTTTCTCAAATTGGTGAAAAGTATGGATATACCATGTTGATTTGGTCTGACACCCTCTATACCTTGGCCACCGGGGACCAAAACTATCACAGCACCACGGCAACCGTTCAACAGGATGTCAAAGATAAACTCCCCAAGAATATGGAACTGGTTTATTGGGATTATTATACCGACCAGAAAGAGCGTTACACCTACATCACAAAAAATCATCAGCAAATCAGCGACCGTATCTGGCTTGCCGGCGGGTTATACACCTTTATTGGTTTTGCGCCCAGTAACCGCTATGGTATCGATGCTACCAAAGCCGCTCTTGACAGTTGCGAAGAGACTGGCGTAGAAGATTTCTTCCTGACCTTGTGGACAGGGGATGGTGCTGAATGTCACGAATGTTCCTACTTTGCAGTTCTGCCCAGTTTGTTTTATGTGTCAGAGTGGGCTAAGGGTAACCGTGACGAAGAAGACATCAAGAAAAAGTTTGAAAAGCGGTTTGGTATCTCCTTTGACGACTTTATGCTCATTGATTTATTGGAAGTGGAAGCGCCGGGCGTTATAAGCGGGTATCGGGACAGAAACTGTACCTCAAAATATGTGCTTTATAATGATTTGTTCTTAGGTTTGATGGATACCACCATCCCTGAAACTGCCGGAGAAGATTTTGCCCGGATGGCGGAACGGTTGTTGCCTTTGTGCGAACATCCCAAGTTTGGGTATTTGTTCAACACATTATACCGGCTTTGCAAGGTGGATGCCCATAAGGCAAATTTAGGCCAGAAAATCCGCAAGGCTTACCAAAGCGGGGATCAAGAAGAACTGAAAATTTGTGCAGAAAAAGTGCGGGAACTGATTCCTATGTTTTCCGAACTCTATGAGGCACTTCGTTATCAATGGATGAAAGAAAATAAAGCCTTTGGCTTTGAGGTGCAGGATGCCCGGTTTGGCGGTTTACGTCTTAGAACGGAGCATTGTGCCGATGTGCTGGAAGAATACTTAGCCGGAAAGATAGATAACATTCCGGAACTGGAAGAAAACCTTTTGGATATTGAGGGAAAAGGTGCCATAGAAGAAAAGAAATATCTGTATTACAGTAACTATAAAAAGATTATCACAACGTCTGCTTTTTAGGAGGGAACGGAAATGGAAAGAAAATTTGAAAAATTCGGGACTATGCTGGACCTGTCCAGAAACGCTGTGATGACGGTGGAGAGTTTAAAAAAGTGGATGGCAATCAGCAAAGATTTTGGCCTGAACCAACTTTGGATGTATATGGAAGACGTTTATGAAATAGACGGACACCCCTATTTTGGATATCGCAGAGGCAGATATAGCAAGGCAGAATTGAAAGAATTGGATGCCTATGCCAATGAGATTGGCATTGAGTTAATTCCCTGTATCCAGACCTTAGGGCATCTGGAAAGAATTTTCCGTTGGCCCCAATATGCCAAACTTTGTGATAGAGGCAATACCATTTTGGTAGATGATGAAGGAACTTATGCCCTGATTGAAGCAATGTTTGAAACGGTATCGGAGTGCTTTACCACCAAGACCATCCATGTGGGTATGGACGAAGCAACGATGCTGGGCAGGGGCAAATACTATAATTTGCACGGTCACGTAGATCATATTGAGATTATGCTTAAACATATGAATCGGGTTTCTGAGATTGGCAAAAAGTATGGATATACTGTACTGATTTGGTCGGATATGATTTATACTATGGTAACCGGAGAAAAAGGTTATCTTCTTCCGGGCTGTGAAAGTGCAGAGGTGCAGCGGGATGTGAAAGATTTGATTCCCGATAATATGGAACTGGTGTATTGGGATTATTATTCTTCCAACAAAGAGAGAATTGACCATATGATCCAAAACCATCAGAAGATTACCGATAAACTTTGGTTTGGCGGAAGCCTTTGGACTTTATGCGGATTTGCGCCGTCTAACAAATATACCATTGACTTTGCCAAACGTTCTTTTGCAAGTTGTATGGAACACGGTGTGAAGAATGTTGCCCTGACCGCTTGGGGTGATAATGGAGCAGAATGTTCCAAGTTTGCAACCTTAGCAAGTTTCTTCTACTTGTCCGAACTGGCGAAAGGCAATGAGGATGAGGCAGACATCAAGGCAAAGTTTGAGGAAAAATTCGGCATTGCTTTTGACGACTTTATGCTGATTGACTTGCTGGACACTGAGGCTGAGGGTATTTACTCTGATTACCTTGACCGGAACTGTCCCAACAAATATGTGCTTTATAACGATTTGTTTATGGGATTGATGGATACCACCATTCCGGCATCTATGGGCACGTCTTATGAAAAAATGGCAGAAAAACTGTTGCCTTTGTGTGACCATCCTGCGTGGGGTTACCTTTTTGATACCTTGCAGAAACTTTGTCTGGTGGTGGCAAAGAAGGCAACTTTGGGTCAAAGAATTCGTAAGGCGTATCACAGCGGAGACAAGATTGCTCTGCAAGGCTGTGTGGAAGATGCCAAAGCAACCCTTCCGTTTATCCGGGACTTCTATCAGGCTTTCCGCTATCAATGGATGAAGGAGAATAAGCCTTTTGGTTTTGAGGTACACGATACCAGAATCGGCGGTGTGCTGATGCGGACGGAAAACTGCATCCGGACCATGGAGGATTATCTTGCAGGAAAGATTGACAAAATCGATCAACTCCACGAAGAATTGTTAGACATCAAAGGCAGAGGGGCTGTCTGGGAAGAAGGCTATATGGATAACGCCTGCTATGAAGAAATTGCAAGTGTTTTGGAATTTTAAAAGGCTAAGACCGGAAACCAAAAATTGGTTTCCGGTCTTCTTATGTTAAAATCTCTTTTCAAATTGCCGGAAACGGGCGTAAAACCTTGACGATGTGGCAAAAAAGTGATATAATATACTATCTTTATGAGTTTTATGGAAAGTGTGGTGGCAGAAGATGTTTTTGGCTGACGGCTGGCAGGATTATGAACTAATTGATTGCAGTCAGGGTGAAAAGTTAGAACGTTGGGGAGAGCATCTTTTAATCCGTCCGGACCCTCAAATTGTATGGGAAATTCCGGAGGATGAAAAATCTCCTCTTTGGAAAAAGGTAGACGCCCGCTATATCCGCAGCAATACCGGCGGCGGCAGATGGGAAGTCTATCACAAACTGCCGGATTCCTGGACCATTGATTATAAAGAGTTAAGATTTGGTATTAAACCCATGGGGTTTAAGCATACCGGACTTTTCCCGGAACAAGCGGCAAATTGGGATTGGTTTTCTGATATCATCAAAAAGAGCGGCAGAGATGATGTGAATGTTTTAAATCTCTTTGCTTATACCGGCGGTGCAACCGCAGCGGCAGCAAGTGCAGGTGCCTCTGTCTGCCATGTGGATGCGGCAAAGGGTATGGTGAACTGGGCAAAGGAAAATCTTGCCCTATCCGGTAGAAAAGACCACCCTGTGCGCTATATTGTAGACGATGTGAAAAAGTTTGTGGAGCGGGAAGTCCGTCGTGGCAGAAAGTATGATGGCATTATTATGGACCCGCCCTCCTATGGCAGAGGCCCCAATGGGGAACTCTGGAAATTAGAGCAGGAACTTTACGGGTTGATTACCCTCTGTATGGAAGTGTTGTCGGACAAGCCTTTGTTCTTTTTGATCAACACTTATACCACGGGGCTTTCCGGACGGATTATGGAAAACGTACTTCGCCTTACTTTGCAAAAGCGGTTTGGCGGAAAGTATCAGGTGAGCGAAGTGGGAATTCCCATTACCAACAGCGGATTGGTTCTGCCTTGCGGATATAGTTCCCGTTGGCAGGCAGAGGAATAGAAAAGTAGGTGACAGTTTGGATACAGTCATACAAATCAAAGACCTCGGTTTTTCTTATCAGAATGAAGAAAATCAAACCGATGTCCCGGTGCTTCGGGGCATTACTATGGAGATTAAAAAAGGTGAGTTTTTAGCCGTGCTGGGCCATAACGGCTCCGGCAAGTCTACCTTAGCCAAACACTTAAACGCTATTTTAACGCCCGTTTCCGGGCAAGTGCTGGTAGAGGGACTGGATACCAAAGAGGAAGAAAACCTTTTTGAAATTCGTCGGCGGGTAGGTATGGTTTTCCAAAACCCGGACAACCAGATGGTTGCCAATATCGTAGAAGAAGACGTTGCTTTTGCTCCTGAAAATTTAGGAATACCCCCTGCCAAAATCCGCAAAAGGGTGGATGATGCTCTTTCGGCGGTGAATATGACTGCTTTTTGCAATCACGCACCCCATATGCTCTCCGGCGGTCAAAAACAAAGGATTGCCATTGCAGGTGTCTTGGCCATGCAACCGGATGTGTTAGTTTTGGATGAACCGACGGCAATGTTGGACCCTTCCGGCAGAAAAGAGATCATTGCTACGGTGAAAGAACTGAATAGCAAACTGGGAATGACCGTGGTTTTGATTACCCACTATATGGATGAGGCGGTACAGGCAGACCGGGTTATTGTGATGGATGACGGCGTTATCGCAATGGAAGGAACGCCCAAAGAAATTTTTCCCCAAATTGAACTGTTAAAGGCTTTGGGATTGGATACCCCGCAATCTACAGAGTTAATCTATCTCTTAAACCAAAAAGGTGCGGGGCTTCCGGCGGATATCTTAGTGCCGGATACTTGCATTGATGTCATAGAAAAGCAATGGAGAAAAAGCACAAACAGGTGAGAATGATGATCAGACTGGAAGATGTCAGTTATGTTTATATGCAAGGCGGTCCTTTTGAAAAAACCGCCATTCACAATGTGTCCTTAGAAATAAAAAAGGGAGAATTCATCGGATTGATCGGTCATACCGGCTCCGGGAAATCTACCTTGATTCAACTGCTCAATGGTTTGTTAAAACCCACATCGGGGCGCATTATCATTGACGGACAAGACCTTTCCCAAAAAGAAACGGATATCCAGAAGATTCGTTTTCAGGTAGGTCTTGTGATGCAGTATCCGGAGTATCAACTCTTTGAAGAAACCGTTTCTAAGGATATTGCCTTTGGCCCTGCTAATATGGGTCTTTCCCAAGAGGAAATCAAGGAGCGGGTAGCGTTTGCCGCCAATATGGTAGGCCTCTCTCCTGAATTATTAGAAAAATCCCCCTTTGATTTATCCGGAGGTCAGAAACGCCGGGCGGCGATAGCCGGTGTTCTTGCTATGGAACCTAAGGTGCTTATCTTAGACGAGCCAACGGCAGGATTAGACCCGGCAGGCAGGGATGAGATTTTATATAAAATTAAAGATTTGCACGCCCGTATGGACGTGACGGTGATTTTGGTTTCCCATAGTATGGAGGATGTGGCAAAACTTGCCGATAGAATCTTAGTGATGAACCAAGGTCAGGTAGAAATGTTTGACAAAACGGCGGAAGTTTTCCGCCACGGTGAAAGACTGACTCAAATCGGGCTGAATGTTCCGGAGATTACCCGGATTATAGACGGGCTTCGCAAACGTGGTGTTCCGGTAGGAGAAGGGGTTTACACCGTAGAGGAGGCATCTCATCAGTTAGCAGACCTGATGGGATTAAAGGAGTAGTTACCATGCTGAAAGATATTACCTTGGGCCAGTACTTTCCCGGCGATAGTGCCCTGCACAGACTGGACCCCCGAACAAAAATCCTTTTGGTTCTGGTTTATATTATCTTAACATTTTCCATCGGTAATTTTTTGGGATATGGGGTTTTGCTCTTATTTACCATGACCTATATCGGGATTTCCAAAGTTCCCTTCCGGTTTGTGGTAAAGGGATTGAAACCGATACTGGTTTTTATCATCATTACCGGATTGTTTAATTTATTTTTAACCCAGGGGGAAGTGGTATTTTCCTGGTGGATTTTCACCATCACCAAAGAGGGTATCTATTTTGCGCTGTTTATGGTATTGCGGTTGGTTTTTTTAATGGTGGGAACCTCTCTTTTAACATTGACCACCTCACCCATAGCATTGACCGACGGAATGGAACATCTGCTAAGACCTTTTCGGAAAATCGGTGTTCCTGCCCATGAACTTGCTATGATGATGTCCATTGCTCTTCGGTTTATCCCCATCCTGATGGAGGAAACAGATAAAATCATCAAGGCGCAATCTGCCAGAGGTGCGGACTTTGCAAGTGGCAATCTGCTTCGCCGCGCCAAGGCACTTATCCCGATTTTAATTCCCCTTTTTATCAGTGCTTTTAGGCGTGCGGATGAATTAGCAACGGCGATGGAATGCCGGTGTTATCGGGGCGGAGAAAACAGGACCCGATTGAAAGAACTAAAATATACCTATGTAGACCTTGGCGGTTGGTTGGCATTTGCCGGGTTGACGGTACTGATTGTTGGATTGAATATCCTTTGGTAAGGAACGATGAGATTATGAGAAATATTGCAATGGCAATTCGCTATGACGGTACCGGGTTTTGCGGATGGCAACGGCAGAATAATGGGATTTCCGTTCAGCAGGCGGTGGAGCGTGCGCTCTCGGATTTAACCGGTGAGGCTATTTCGGTCACCGGTTGCAGTCGTACCGATGCAGGGGTACACGCTCTGGATTATGTGTTTCATTTTAAGAGCAAAACCAATATTCCGGCAGAGCGATTACCTTATGCCTTAAATTATCATTTAGACAAAAGAATTTCCGCATTATCTGCTTGGGATATGCCGGAAGATTTTAATGCCAGGTTCTCGGCAAATGGGAAGCGGTATATCTACCGCATCTGGAACAGTGGACTTCGGCACCCCTTTTTGTCTAGATATAGTTGGCAACTGCCCTATCAACTGAATGTGGATTTGATGAAAGAAGCCGCACCTATGTTAGAGGGGACCCATGACTTTGCAGGGTTTATGGCAACCGGCGGAAGTCAAAAGACTACGGTGCGGACCATTCGGGTCTGTCGGGTGGAACAGGATAAAAATCAACCGGAACTGATTACGGTTACCGTAGAGGCAGACGCCTTTCTTTACAATATGGTGCGGATTATTACCGGAACCTTAGTGGAGATTGGACTTGGCAGAATAGACGGGAAAGACCTACCGGCAATTTTAGAAAGTTGTGACCGGCGCAAGTGCGGATTAACCGCACCGCCGCAGGGTTTGTTTTTAAAGAGAGTTTATTATGATTTCCGGGAAGGAAATGAAGAAGATGAAAAAAGACAAGAACAGTTTTGATTGGAATGTACTGAAAAAAAGAATCACCGTTTGGGCAAACACAGGTGTTACTTTGAATTTTTTGGGGAAAAGAATTTCTTTTCGCCCTTTGAAACTTGCTGTCTTACTTGCGGTGTTTCTGGTTGCGGCATCTTTGGCTATTCAGTTGGTGCTGATTCCTGCCCACCGTCCCAGAACCATAGACTTAGGGATGGAAACCGGTACGGAATATCATATGCAGACCATCACAGAGGGAGAAATTCTTCTTTATAACAATCAAAGAATGAAAGCCCTTAACCCAAAAGGAGAAATCGTTTGGGAGACAAGGATATCTATGTCTTCTCCCATCATAGAAGATAGCGGGAAATATATTTTAGCGGCAGACCTTGGCGGCAATCACGCGGCGGCGCTTTATCAACGCGGGGAATTGCTTCGGGAATATCAGTTGGGCAAAGATATTATTTCGGCAAAAGTAAATGACAAGGGCACAGCGGCATTTGCCATAGCGGCAGATGGTTATAAAGGCAGCGTGGTTGTCATAGATAAAAAAGGGAAAGAACTTTTCCGTTGGAATAGCGGCGACGGGTATATTATGGATTTGGACCTGAGTGATGACGGACATTATCTGGCGGTGGCGCAATTATCCAGCGCCGGAACCAAAGCAGATGCCAAGATACAGTTTGTGGATCTTTATAAAAAAGAAGTGGTCAAAGTAGCAGAGCGCCCCGGGTCGGTCATAGGTGAAGTCCGTTTCTTTGGCAATCGGCTCATTACGGTTTCTGATAGTGAACTTTGCGGATTTTCCGGAAGCGGAAGACTTCTTTATAGTGTATCCTTCGCAGGGAAACGTCCCGGAAAATACGATATTTCCGGTGATGATTTATTGGCTTTTGTGACCTATGACAATTTGGGTAACACGGTATTGGAACTTTATAATACCCGTGGCAGATTAAAGGGCAAGTTTCTGGCGGAAAGCCCCATCAGTATTATGGCGGTCCATGGAGATACGGTTGTAATAGCGAAGCAGAGAGATGTCCTTAGAATTTCATCCGGCGGGAAAAAGAGAAAGCAAATGACCTGCGAACATGACATTCAGGCTTTGGGCGTTTTTGGCAACCAAAAGACGGTGTTGGCTGCCGGTAGTACAGAGGCAGATGTTCTCTGGATGAGATAAGGAGGAGGGGAAATGTTGTTTAGTTGGATAGATGTGATGGTGGTACTTGGAATTTTAGCCTTTACCTTTATGGGCTATAAGAACGGCCTTGTTAAGGTGGGGTTTCGGTTGCTTTCTTTTATCCTGTCCATCGGTCTTGCTTGGGCATTGCATCCTTTGCTGTCTGCTTTTTTGCAAAAAACACCAATTTACGAAAATATTTTTTCCTCTGCGGTAGCCCAGGTGGATGCCGGGACACCGGAAACGTCCCTCCTTGGTTTGCAGGAAATCATCCGTCAGGGGAGCCTCCATATTGCAGAATATTTTGCACAAATAATACTGAATATTCTTTCCTTCTTAATCATTCTGGTGGTGGCAAGAATTTTATTGGGAATTTTAAAACGCGTTTTGCATTTTGTGGCATCCTTGCCGGTACTTGGCTTTTTTAATCGGTTAGGTGGGATTGCCGTTGGTTTTTTAGAAGGAATTTTGGTGGTGTTTGTTCTTTTGTCGGTGCTCTCGGTAACACCGCTGATGCAAGAGAAAAAACCATTGACCTATGCTATGGAAC
>JAZPYU010000086.1:0-16873 GCA_045544295.1 Ructibacterium sp.
CACCGCCTTCAACCGTCGGAACGACGACGTGGGCTACATGATTTTCTACATCGGCACGGAACCGGACAAACTGGGCAGGGCCGAGGCCGGGTTCGGCGACGTGCTCGCACGCCTGGGCCGCGAGCTTCTGCCCGAGGAGGAGCTGGAACGGGGCCGCAACCGTCTGGAAGGCGACTATTACCGCGACAACCAGAGCCTGGGCAGCCGCAGTTCGGAAGCGGCGGGCCTGACCATGACCGGACGTCCGCTGGACTTCACGCGCACGCAGATCGAAAAGACGCGTTCCGTGACCGCAGAGGACGTCCGCACGGCGGCGCGGACCTTCCTGCGGCCGGAACAGGCGTATATCGTCAGGATTCTTCCGTAAAACGACCGGGGCCGGCGCATCGGGAGGCGTCGGCCCCGGCGGAATTCCGAAACGCGGCGAGGTCTTGTCCCCTTTTTTCGCGCCGTTGCAAAAAAATGTAAAAAAATCGAATTTTCCCGTTTTTTTCACTTGCCAAGCACAAAGGGAACGTGTAAATGCAGGTCTCCGTCGGCTGGCGTAGCTCAACTGGCAGAGCAGCTGATTTGTAATCAGCAGGTTGCGGGTTCGAGTCCCATCACCAGCTCCAGAATCCTCATTCGTATGAATGGGGATTTTCCTTTATTGAAAAAGAGGTGACAAAAATGTTAGGTGTTATCATCAATGTATTGACCGTAATCATCGGTGCTTATGTGGGATTACTCCTCCGCAAAGGAATTCCGGAAAAAGTATGTCAGGCTACCATGATAGGTTTAGGAACTTGCACGTTATATATCGGCATTTCCGGCAGCCTTGTAGGGGAAAATGTTCTTATTTTAATTGCCTCGGTGGTTTTGGGTGCCATTGTAGGAACACTTTTGGGCATTGACGACGGTATCACTCATCTTGCGAAATGGACCGAAGAAAAGTTCCAAAAACCGGGACAAAGAATTTCCGTTGCGGAAGGGTTGATTACTTCCACCTTATTATTCTGCGTAGGTTCTATGACGGTAACCGGTTCCATTCAGGCAGGAATGACCGGAGACAATACGCTGCTCATCACCAAGGCAACTTTGGATTTGGTTTCTTCTATGATGTTGGCTTCCACCTTAGGAATTGGAGTGCTCTTATCCGCACTTTCTGTCCTGATCATTCAGGGCGGTTTGGTTTTGTTATCATCCTTCCTGGCTCCCCTGCTCAGCACCGGTGCCATTAACGAAATGACCTGTGCCGGCTCCCTCCTTATTATGATGATTGGTACCAACCTGATGGGCATTACCAAAATCAAAGTGGCAGATTATCTCCCGGCTATTTTCTTTGCGCCGATACTTTATAATTTGGTACTTTGGATACAAACATTTGTTTAAACCATAAATAAAACAAAAATCTCACCTTGGCTAAGGTGAGATTTTCTTTTATTGTAAATACTTTCGCATCACATTTCTGGCAATAGGTCCTGCATTGGTACCGCCGGCACCGCCGTCGTATTCCAAAAGCACTGCCACCGCAATCTGCGGATCCTCTGCCGGCGCATAGCCCACAAACCAGGCATGGTCCCGATTGGTTTCGTTCTCCGCCGTACCGGTTTTTCCCGCCACCGTAATGCCGGAAATTCTGGCACCGGTACCGGTTCCGCTTTTGACTACCTCTTGCATCAGTTCATCCAAATATTTGGCGCAGTCCGGGCTCATAGCCTGATAAAGGGTTCCGGGCCTTGTGGTGGAAAGGGTAACCCCGGAAGCGGTGGTAATACGATCCACCACGTAGGGTTTCATAATTTTGCCGTCATTGGCAACTGCCGCCCCCATCATTGCCACTTGAAGCGGTGTCATCAGAAGTTGCCCTTGACCAATAGAAACCAACGCTGCATCTTCCTGATACATTTTTTTATACTGAATTTGGCTGTTGCTCATAGCAAGGTCAAAATCAAAAGACTTATTGATGCCGAATTTTTCGGCGGTTTCCAAAACCGTTTCCGGGCCCATATCATAGCCAAGCGAACAAAAAGCAAAGTTGCTGGACAGGGCAAAGGCACGTTTTAAATCAATCTGTCCGTAAGACTTTCCGCCATAATTTTCTACCTTAAAACTGCCTTTCTCAAAAGCGCCGGTATCCTCAAACGTTTCACCGATTTTTCCTTTGGCATACGCCGCAGATGCGGTGGCAATTTTATAGGTAGAACCGGGGGCATAAAGCCCTTGGGTTGCTCTTGCAAGAAGGGGGGAATCCTCCCGCTCCACGATGGCGTTCCAGTTTGCCTCTAAACTTGTGGCATTGGGGTCAAAATCCGGGAAACTTACCATAGCAAGAATTCTGCCGGTTTTGGGTTCTAATGCCACCACGGCTCCCTTTCTGCCTGCCAGTTGGTCATACGCGTACTGTTGCAGACTATGGCTAATGGTCAGGTTTAAATCATAACCGGAACGGAGTTCATTAAAACTGATGGTGATATCCCCGTGACCTAATAACTCTTTGTCATAAGTCATTTCCAGTTGGCTCTTTCCATAGGTTTTGGAATAGTAACCAATCACGTGGCTATAAAGTTTCCCCTTGGGATAACGACGAATTCTGGATTCGCCCTCCACCTCTGTTTCTGCCAGTAAGACACCGGTGCTATCATAGATATCCCCTCTTTTTACGAACTTTTCGTCTTCCCATTGCCGTTTGTTATAGGGGTTACCGGCAACTTCTTCTGCCTGAAACATATTAAAGTACAAAAGATAGGTTACCAAAGACAAGAACATCAGACAAATCACAACCAGGACGTGGATAATACGTTTATTTGGGTTCACGTTTGCCACCCCCTGTTCTTTCTTCCTTGGCAGAAATTGCCTGAATGATTCCCAGCGAGATAAAGTTTACCACAATGGAAGTTCCTCCATAACTGACAAAAGGCAGGGTAATACCGGTTAAGGGAATCATCTTAATCACACCGCCCACAATGATGAACGTTTGTACTGCAAACATTAGGGTAAGACCTAACGAAACCGCTTTATCAAAGGAATCCTTTGCTTTGATGGAAATTTTAAAACAACGGTAGGCAATCAGGAAGAAAAGCAGAATAATGGCGGCACCGCCAAATACACCCATTTCTTCACAGACTGCCGCAAAGATAAAGTCAGAATGGACTTCCGGAATATAAGTGGGCGAACCATTCCCGATCCCTCTGCCAAAATATCCGCCTGATGCAATGGCAAACAGGGATTGGGTAATCTGGTATCCTTTATTGGAAATATCTGCCCAAGGGTCCAGCCACGTGCTGACCCGGACCTGAATATGATAAAGGAACTTATAACCCAAAAATGCCACCAAAGCCGCAACGCCCACATTGGCAAAAAGGAAGCCAAACTTCTTTTCATAGACATAAATCATAAAGATATAAATGGCGAAAAAGACCAAAATGCTACCCCAGTCCCTCTGCAAAACCAAAAAGCCGATATAAAGATAGGTGCCAAGCAACGTCACCCATTTAGGCTCTAAACGGCAGAACGGTTTTTCCCAGGACTTGGAATAATAGCAAGCAAGAAACATAATAAAAAGGATTTTGGTAATCTCGGATGGCTGAAAGGAAAATCCCCCAAACTGAATCCAGTTTCTGGAACCATTGACCGTTGCACCAAAGATCAAGGTTGCCAAAAAAAGTCCAACCCCCATAAAGAAATAGAGAAACCAAAGTTTCTTCCAAAACTTCACATAATAATAAATCAGGTAAGAGGCAAAAAACGTGACGCCACCAAAAATGACCCAGACAATCTGCCGAAAGCCATAGTCAATATTGATTCTGCACAACAACAAAACGCCTATGGTAATCAGCATACACGCCATCAAGACCACAAACTTATCGCCCATTTTACAAAGAACAATCAAGGCATAAATTAAAATAAAAATTCCTAAAAGTCCCGCGCCGATGTAAAGGATATTGGGGTTATAGCCGTTTGCCACATACAAAAGGCCAAACCCAAAAAGGTTCATCAGCATCAAAAGGTATGCAGGCCGCCGATAGTTAAAACCCTTGAATCTGCTCATGGCATTTTCCTCTCCTTACAGTTCAAAAATAAAACGAAGACCGCCCACCGAAATCTCATCCTGAGGGTCTAAAATCACCCGCCTGCCAATCCGTTGCCCATTAATTTTGGTGCCGTTCCGGCTACCTAAATCTTCTAAGTACCATTCCCCTTTTTCATACCAGATTTTCACGTGTTGTCCGGAGATATACTTTTCCCGAAGAACGATTTCACAACTTTTGTTTCTGCCGATGATGGTTTCTCCATAAATCATATAACGTTTTTTCAGCACCGTTTCCTCGGTGGTTTGTCTTGCCACCGGTCGAAGACTGGCGGTAGGAACATCGCTGACATTCACCTTGTCATCTTCAAAACGGCTCATCTTTTTGACATCTAAATAAATCAGACGAATGATGCCGAAAATAAAGAGATAGATAATGACGGTAAAAATATAACTGAAAATCGAGGACAGAAAATTAAAAAAGGTCATAACACGCACCTCCGCTAGGAGTTTTCTTTCCATTCTATTCTTTCCTATATTATACACAAAAAACCAAAGAAAGTCAAATAACCGCTTTCATAGTGAAAGCAGAAATAACAAAAAATCAGTTGAAGAACCCCACTCTTTATGTTATACTATAATTAAGATCAGAAAACGGAGGTCACCCATTATGCGCAAGACAAAAATTGTATGCACCATCGGTCCCGCCAGCGAAAGTATTGATACCCTCACCGCCCTTTGCAAAGCAGGGATGAATGTTGCAAGGCTGAACTTTTCCCACGGGGTACACGAGGAACACCAGATGCGGATTGACCGGATTAAAAAGGTCCGGGAAGAACTGCACCTACCCATTGCGATTATGCTTGATACCAAAGGCCCGGAATACCGGATTAAAACCTTTGAGCATGGGAAAATCGAACTGCAAGAGGGAGACACCTTCACCTTTACTACCGAGGATATTGTGGGAGACAACCAAAGAGTTTCCGTCAGTTATGAAAATCTGCCGCAGGAATTAGAGATTGGCAATATCATTCTTCTCAACAACGGACTTCTTTCTTTTGAAGTGACAGAGTTGGCACCGCCCAACATTATCTGCAAAGTCCTTTGCGGCGGGGAACTTTCCAACCGGAAAAGTATGAGTTTTCCGGGCAAGGTTATGAAACAAATCTACCTTTCGGAGCAAGATAAAAAAGACATTGCCTTTGGGGTCAAAAATGGAATTGATTATATCGCTTGTTCCTTTGTTTCCTGTAAGCAGGATTTATTGGATGTCCGCAACTATTTAAGAGAAATCGGTGCAGACCACATGGAACTGATTGCCAAAATTGAAAACCAATCCGGCTTTGATAATATTATTGAAATCTGTCAGCATTGTGACGGGGTTATGATTGCCCGGGGTGATATGGGGGTAGAAATTCCCTTTGAAAAACTCCCCGGCATCCAAAAGAAACTCATCACCACCTGCCGGCTCCTTGGCAAACGGGTGATTACCGCTACCGAAATGCTGGAATCTATGATTTATAACCCACGCCCCACCAGAGCGGAAATTTCCGATGTTGCCAACGCCGTTTATGACGGCACCAGTGCGATTATGCTCTCCGGAGAAACCGCCGCCGGAAAATATCCGGTAGAAGCCGTCTCCACTATGGCAAAAATTGCAGAAACCACCGAGAATAGCATTCATTATAAAAAGCGATTTTACAACACGGACTTCCAGATAAAAAATACCGTGGACGCCATCTCCCACGCCACTTGCGGTATGGCAATCGACATCGACGCCAAAGCCATTGTGGCTTGTTCCTTATCGGGTATGACGGCACGAATGGTCTCCCGGTTCCGGGCCCCGGTGGACATCATCGGTCTTACCACCAACGAAACCACCTGGCGGAAACTTGCCCTTTCCTGGGGTGTGATTCCTGCCATTTGCGAAAAGTTTTCTTCCACCGACGTTCTTTTTTATACCGCACGAAAAATCGCCGAACAAAATCTTACCTTGGAAAAAGGTGACAAAGTTGTCATTACCGGCGGTGTTACTACCGGAGAATCCGGAAACACCAACTTAATTAAAATAGAAGAAATCTAACAATACAAAAGCAAAAAATCATTGAATTCTTAATATTACGAAGAAAGAGGTTTTTTCAGACCTTTTTCTTTTTTATCATTTTTTCCATTCATTTTGCATAATTTCAGGGAAGAAAACCAAAAATTTTTAGAGAGAAAACTATTGTCAGACACATATTTTTGTGCTACAATAAGATTGTTAAATTTTTGACAAAGTCTTTTTTTGTAAAACAGATTACCAAATAGGAGGTTTCTTATGAAAGCAAAAACCTATGACATCATCGACAGTGTAGAAAAATTAGAAACGGCCATTGGTCGTATTCGGGAAGCACAAAAAGTTTTTGCCACCTATACCCAGGAGCAGGTAGACCGTATCTTTTTAGCGTCGGCATCTGCTGCTAACAAAGCACGGATTTCCCTTGCCAAAATGGCGGTGGAAGAAACCGGTATGGGCGTGGTAGAAGACAAGGTTATCAAGAACAACTATGCTTCCGAATATATTTACAACGCCTATAAAGACACCAAAACCTGCGGCGTGATTGAAGAAAACAAAGCCTTTGGCACCCAAAAAATTGCAGAACCTATCGGGGTGATTGCAGCGGTAATTCCTACCACCAATCCTACCTCTACCGCTATTTTTAAGTGCTTATTGGCACTCAAAACCAGAAACGCCATCATCATCTCTCCCCATCCCCGTGCCAAAAACTCCACCATTGCCGCCGCCAAGTTGGTCTTAGAAGCAGCGGTTGCGGCGGGGGCGCCGGAGGGCATCATTGACTGGATTGATGTGCCCAGTCTGGATTTGAGCAACACGGTAATGCGGGATTCTGATATCATTCTTGCAACTGGCGGTCCCGGTATGGTAAAAGCCGCATATTCTTCCGGCAAACCTGCCCTTGGGGTTGGTGCAGGCAACACCCCTGCCATCATCGACGAAAGTGCCGATATTTTGTTGGCGGTCAATTCCATTATTCATTCAAAAACCTTTGACAATGGTATGATTTGTGCATCAGAGCAATCGGTGATTGTACCCGAGCCCATCTATGCTACTGTCAAGGAAGAGTTTGCACGGCGCGGTTGTTATTTCTTGACTGAGGACGAAACCGAGAAGGTTCGCAAAACCATTATTATCAATGGTTCTTTGAATGCAAAAATTGTTGGTCAGCCGGCATCTAAGATTGCTGACCTTGCCGGAGTTTCGGTACCCGCCGGCACTAAAATCCTCATTGGGGAGGTAACATCGGTAGAACTATCCGAAGAATTTGCCCACGAGAAACTTTCTCCGGTTCTTGCTATGTACAAAGCCAAAGATTTTGAAGATGCCCTGAAAAAAGCCGAAACACTGATTGACGACGGCGGACTGGGTCACACTTCTTCCATTTACCTGAACGAAGTCACAGAGCGGGGAAAGATTGCTACCTTTGCTTCCAGAATGAAAACCTGCCGGATTTTGGTTAACTCCCCCTCCTCCCACGGCGGTATCGGAGACTTATACAACTTTAACTTAGCCCCCTCCCTGACCTTGGGTTGCGGTTCCTGGGGCGGCAATTCCACCTCAGAAAACGTAGGTGTGAAACACTTATTGAATATCAAAACAGTTGCAGAAAGAAGGGAAAATATGCTTTGGTTCCGTGCTCCGGAAAAGATTTATATCAAGAAAGGCTGTCTGCCAATTGCTTTGGATGAACTCAAAACCGTGATGGGCAAAAAGAGAGCCTTTATCGTTACCGACACCTTCCTTTATGAAAACGGTTATACCAAACCCATTTGCGACAAGTTAGACGAAATGGGAATTGTGCATACCACCTTCTTTGATGTACAGCCTGACCCCACCTTGGAAAATGCCAAAAACGGTGCCGCACAAATGGCGGCTTTCAAGCCGGATACCATCATCGCCTTAGGCGGCGGTTCTGCGATGGATGCCGCCAAGATTATGTGGGTACTCTACGAGCATCCGGAAGCGGATTTTATGGATATGGCAATGCGGTTTATTGATATCAGAAAACGTGTTTACACCTTCCCCAAAATGGGAGAAAAGGCATATTTCATCGCCATTCCCACCTCTGCGGGCACTGGTTCTGAGGTAACACCTTTTGCGGTGATTACCGACGAAAAAACCGGCGTAAAATACCCCTTAGCAGATTACGAATTACTGCCCAATATGGCGATTGTGGATACGGACTTCCATATGTCTGCACCCAAGGGTCTTACCGCTGCATCCGGCATTGATGCAGTCACCCACGCCATAGAAGCCTATGCCTCTATGTTAGCAACCGAGTATACCGACGGATTAGCCATCAAGGCTCTGCAAACCATCTTCCGGTATCTGCCCCGTGCCTACGAAAACGGCAAAACAGACGTAGAAGCAAGAGAAAAGATGGCAAATGCCGCTACCATTGCCGGTATGGCTTTTGCCAATGCCTTTTTGGGAATCTGCCATTCTATGGCACACAAGTTAGGTGCCTTCCACCATCTGCCCCACGGTGTTGCCAATGCTTTAATGATTGAAGAAGTCATTCGCTTTAACGCCTGTGAAGTACCGGTCAAGATGGGCACCTTCCCCCAATACGACCATCCTCATACCTTGGCCCGTTATGGCGAGATTGCCGATGCCTTAGGCCTTGGCGGAAATACCGATGCAGAAAAATTAGAAAACCTGATTGCCGCCATCAACGAATTAAAAGAAACCGTTGGCATCAAAGCCACCATCAAAGATTATGGCATTGCGGAAAAAGACTTTGAAGACCGTCTTGATGAAATGGTAGAACAAGCCTTTGATGACCAATGCACCGGCGCCAACCCCCGATATCCGCTGATGAGCGAAATGAAGCAAATGTATCAAAATGCGTACCACGGCAGACATTTTACCGAGCCGGAAATGCCAAAACAATAAGGGTTAGGAGGAAAGAAAATGAAACTGGATAACGTAATTTCTGTAAGAACTAACAAGAAAATTTACCGTGACGGTGACACCTGTATCAAAGTCTTTGATACCCATTATTCCAAAGCGGACGTATTGAATGAAGCCTTAAATCAGGCAAGAATTGAAGAAACCGGCTTAAACATCCCCAAGATTTTAGGGGTTACCCTGATAGACGGGCAATGGGCCATTATCTCCGAATTCATTGAAGGAAAGACCCTCTCCCAACTGATGGAAGAAAACCCGGAGAAAAAAGAGAAATATCTAGATCTTTTGGTAGACTTGCAACTTTCTATGCACCAAAAAACCTGCCCTCTGTTAGGGAAATTAAAAGATAAAATGAACCGGAAAATCAGCGAAAGTTCCTTAGACGCCACCTGTCGTTATGACCTTCACACCCGGTTAGAGGGGATGCCTAAACACAAAAAGGTATGTCACGGAGACTTTAACCCCTCCAACATTATCATTGCAAAAGATGGTACCCCTTATATTTTGGACTGGTCCCACGCCACCCAAGGGAACGCCTCTGCCGATGCCGCCAGAACCTATCTCCTTTTCTGTCTGGCAAAGGACGAGGACACCGCAAAGCAGTATTTGGATTTATTCTGCAAAAAAAGTGATACCGCAAGACAATACGTGCAAAAGTGGATGCCGATTGTTGCCGCATCCCAATCCGTGAAAGGCAACGAAGCCGAACGCGACTTCCTCCTTTCCTGGGTAGAGGTTATGGATTACGAATAAAAAAAGTCCAGACCGCAAAAAGAGACTGTAAAAAACAACGTTTTTTACAGTCTCTTTGTTTTTAATCTTCTTCTAATAACTTCGAGGGAGAAATTTTCAAAATTTGTGCCATTTTAAATAACGTTTCCAAGGATACACCGCGCACCGTACCCGTTCCCTCAACTTGCCCAATAAAATTAACACTCTTACCAATTAGTTCGGCAAATGTTTCCTGTGTATATCCGGATTTCTTTCTGTAATATGCTATCTTCAATCCTAAAGTTATATATCGTTCAGGAAATTCAGTTTTCATATCTTCTCCTCCTTGCTTCAATTTACTCGCATTAACTATGCGAGTTTTTTGGTAGGGGACATTCACGAATGTCCCGCGGGCAGTTCATGAACCGCCCCTACATTTTCACCTCATCCGCTTTCGCTCAGCAATCAACACCCACAAGAGAAATGTACACCCTTTGCGTCGTGCTCTTGTAAAAGAAATCCCACAAGCCAAAGCCTGTGGGATTTTGATAAGCAATAATAAATTATCTCTTGCTGAACTGGGGAGCACGACGTGCGGCTTTCAAACCGTACTTCTTTCTTTCCTTCATTCTCGGGTCACGGGTGAGGTAACCAGCAGCCTTCAATGCGCCTCTGTATTCCTCATCAACCTCTAAGAGTGCTCTTGCAATACCGTGACGGATTGCACCAGCCTGACCGGTGAAACCACCGCCCTGTACGTTAACCAAAACGTCAAACTTGCCGGTAGTCTTGGTCAGTTCCAGCGGCTGTCTTACAACAACCTTTAAGGTCTCTAAACCAAAGTATTCATCAATATCTCTCTTATTGATGGTAATTGCACCTTTGCCGGGCACTAATCTAACCCTGGCAACAGACTTTTTTCTTCTTCCTGTTCCGCAATACTGTACGTTTGCCATGTTTATTCAGTCCCCTTTCTTAGTTTTGTTCCCAGACAACGGGTGCCTGAGCCTG
Source organism: Ructibacterium sp. (assembly GCA_045544295.1). Classification (GTDB taxonomy): domain Bacteria; phylum Bacillota; class Clostridia; order Monoglobales; family Monoglobaceae; genus Ructibacterium. Next base: position 10,701 of record JAZPYU010000086.1, read on the forward strand.
ATGCTGATGTTCTGCATCCTTGTAGATGCGCAGTTTCTTGAGTGCAGTTCTTCCCAAGGTGTTGTGGGGAAGCATACCTGCGATAGCAAGTTCCATTGCTTTTTCCGGACGGTTTGCCATCAGGTCCTTATAGGATACCTCCTTTAAGTTACCGATGTAACCGGTGTGTCTGTACCATTTCTTTTGGAGCAGTTTGTTACCGGTCAGAACCGCGTCTTTTGCATTGATGATGATAACATATTCACCACAGTCTACACCGGGGGTGTACTGGGGCCGATGCTTACCTCTTAAAATGGTAGCGGCGGTTGCTGCTACACGACCCAAAGGTTTGCCGGCTGCATCAATGATATACCATTTTTTCTCGACTTCATTAGCCTTTGCCATGTAAGTTGACATGATCATAACCTCCTATTTCGAATTTATCGTCGCCTGTAAGGCATTTGTTTTTAACACCATGCCGATGCGAAAAACAAACGCCTCAACCAAAGGCGCTTGATTATTATAATACGGTTTTTCGCATTTGTCAAGCACTTTTTTGAAAAATTTAATTTATCAATATACAAACTCTTGTTTTCTCTCTTTTTCTCTTTTATGCTCTCTTATTCTCACTTGCGAATTTCATTTTTGTATACTTTGACCAAAGAAAAAAAGACTGTGGAAATACAGTCTTTTTCGCATTTTTCAAAGCATTTCTTATTCTTTGCCATAGGTTTCTTCGATATAAGCATTGGCTTTCTCTTCCATGGTATCAGGGAGAGGAGATAAACCTGCAAAATCCGGATATTTCTTTGCCAGAGCACGGGCTAAAATATCATCACAAAGTTTGGGGTTTTTGGGGAGCAACGGTCCGTGGAGATAGGTGGCAATCAGGTTTTTATAAATCAAACCTTCCGCAGATTTTTCTCCGGTATTCCCCGGTCCGGCAGTTACCTTACCCAAAGGCATATACCCGCCGATTTCTGTGCGCTCACCATGGTTGGCAAATCCCACAACCGTTTGATACGCCTCTGTTTTCACCACCACATTGCCAATCAATCGCGCTTCTTCCATTCGGGTGGTAATATCCAATATACCAAGACCCTTGTCCACCCCTTCATAGTTTCCCAGCATAGGAAACCCACCACAGGTAGCCAACATTACACCGCCATCTTCGATATAGGCTTTGAGTTCTTCTTTCTTTTCTTTGAGCAAATCCAAGACGATTTTTTCTTCCTTTTCAGAACCTCCGCCCAAAAAGAGAATATCTGCCCAAGAAAAATCAGGAGTTTCCTCCTTGGTACAGGTTATCACCTGTACGTCAATACCCCGCCAGGAAAGGCGTTTCGTCAGGGCGGAAATATTTCCTTTGTCTCCGTAGAGATTTAAAAGGTCCGGATAGAGATGTAACATCTTTATTTCTCTTTGGTTCATTGCGCTCCACCTCCCAATTCCTTTTGCATTTCCAGCATGGTGCTTTGGGTTGGGAAGAGCACCGTGTAGTTCACCAATACATAGCAAACTTCCGCATCGGTCTTAGTACAAGCAAGTAAGGCTTCCCGCATATTTGGGGTCACAGTATCCACTTTTTTATCCGCATACTGAAACCGCAGCGCCAAATCATAAAGACGTTCCCCGCTGACTGTCAGGGTATTTAAAGTCTCATCACAAAGTTTTTCAAAATCCACATCCCAAAGCCAGGAAACATCCTGTCCGTCACTGGCTCTGTCATTGACAGCCACAATCACATCTTTTTTCCGCTTATCCAGCATCACGGTTTGAATTGCCTGATTAAAGCCAGCCGGATTTTTTGCCAAATTCAAAATAAAGGGTTTTCCCAAATCAAGCAGTTCCATTCTGCCGATTTGAGGGCGATAATCTTCCAAAAGATTTTGGAAGCCGTCTACCGGAACACCCATAACATCCAGCGCGGCATAAACCGCCACAATATTATAGATATTATAAAAACCACGATAGTTCACATCCACCGTACTTCCATTGATAGAAAACTTCATAGACCCGGAAAGGTCAACCTCTTTCACATCGTAATCAATGGTTGGACGTTGGTTTCCACAATGGGGGCAATAATAATCACCCAACTGGCTATAATGGAAGTAATGGTATGCTTGCTCTCCGCCACACTTGGCGCAAAATCTACCGTCAGTGGGGGCGTCTTCTTGGGGGAGCACCTTTTCAGAAACGCCGAAATAAACCGCGTCTCTGCTCTCTCCCAGTCTTGCGGTAACAGGGTCATCGCCGTTGAGTACCAGTTTAACTCCATCTGCCATACGAATGGCCTCATCTAAAAGTGCCATCGTATCATCCACTTCGCCGTATCGGTCCATCTGGTCACGAAACAGGTTGGTAATCACCATGCAAGATGGGGTAAGGTGCGCAAATACCCGCCGTGCCGATGCTTCATCGATTTCTAAAACCGCCCAGTCAGCCTTGCATTTTCCGGTCCAACTACAAGCATCCACAAAAGCGGTGGCAACACCGCCAATCATATTAGCACCCAAGTTATTACAAACGGTGGTATATCCCGCCTTTTGCAAGGCAGAGTTAAGCAGATTATTGGTGGTCGTTTTTCCGTTGGTACCACAAGTTACGATGATACCTTTTTTTACCTTTTGAGAAAGAATTCTGATAATATCAGGGCAGACCTTCATAGCAATCAGTCCCGGAGTAGAAGAAGACTTCTTTCCCAGAAACCGTCCGGCAATTCCGGATAATTTCCCTGCCCAGACTGCAACTGTTTTTCGCATACGTTTTGACTCCTTTTGTATTTTCTCCAAAGTTATTATACCGATTTTTCTTCAAAAATACAAGTGGCTTCCCGTTAAAAAACTGTTACAGTTGATTAAGATAATCCCCGATGCAGTTTGCCGCCAGGGTAATCCCATAAAGAGCCTCTGACAAACTATTCCCGCAGGAACCTGTTTCGATAATCATGGTTGCTTTGGTGGTATGCCCGTTAAATCGCTCTCTGCGAAGGTTAATGTGCCGCATTAGGGTCGGGTATCGCTGATAAATGGCATTTTGCAGGTGTACGGCATTTTTGATATTTTCCCGCCAATGGGGATGTTCCAGGCCCTTTTGGTCGCTCCCCACCACAAACATCAGTTGCGCCGCGGATTGCCCGTCAATTTCCGTCACCAATTTTGCCTTGGTTTTGTCCTGATAGATAATGGAATCCCGATGAATATCAAAAATCACCTGAATCCCGGGGTATTTTTTCAGATAGTCCTCCATCGATGCAAGGGAATGGGCATAAGAACCGTTAAAAGACGGGATATCGTGAAGCACCTTATCGTGTAGTGTTTCTATCCCTTTCTCACGTAAAATTTCGCAAAAGACCTCTCCCACTTTCACCACGTTTTCCTGAAGATTTTCGCTTCTGCCACTTCCCTCTGTATCATAGACGGTGCTTCCCTCCGGGGCATAAGCCTCTGTCGCATGGGTATGCACCACCAACACCTTGGGACCGTCCCCGGACATATCTATGGAAGGGCTTTCATTCAGCAACGCCTTGGCATCAACTTCATAAGAAGTTTCGTTGGCTATGGCAAGTCCGGTAGAACTTTTTTGCAGTACACCGGCATCTACCACTTTGATGGGCGCCTGTCGTTCTATAGGAATCTCCTCTATCACTTGTTCCGGCAAGGTCTCTTTGGGAAGAACCATCGGGGCATCTTGCAAATTCTTTTCCAAAACGAGTTTTGCCACGCCGGTTTGCCATACCGTCTCTGCCATGGGGATTTCCCGGGCGATTACCGTTTCCATTTTTCCAGGATGAAACAACAGTAGCCTCTCCCATAGGTCTCCCCAATCTTTCTTGTCTTGGTTTTTTGCCTCGCTGACTTCCAGTATGGGCAATGTTTTTTTCAAAATTTCTTCCGGAACAAATTTATTTTTTTGCATCCCAATCAAAAAGAAAATGAGGAAACCGCAACAACAAAAAAAGCAGAACATCTGCCTCAGTAATTTTTTCCCATCAATGATGATGGTCTTATATTTTTTCATAGTAATCCTCCGGCTTGTCTTTCTTCTTTAGTCTATGAAAAAATTTTTATCCTTAGAACGTCAAGAATGGTTGAAAAAAGAATTATACTATGCTATACTATAAAAGCAAAGAGAGGTAGGTGAACGGCTTATGCCGAAGAAAATAGATAGCACTTGTCCACTCCATCGCACCTCCATCGGTGGTCAGGCAGTTATTGAGGGGGTTATGATGCGTGGGCCCAAATCCATTGCAACCGCTGTCCGTAAGCCGGACGGAGATATCATCGTAGACGAACAGAGTTTAGGAAAAGTCCGGACCGGAAAGTTTGTAAAACTTCCCATTGTCCGTGGCTGTGTCAACTTCTTTGATTCTATGATTGTAGGCGTGAAAGCCCTGATGTTTTCCGCTAAGTTTTTTGACCTTGACGAAGACGGTCTCCCTGTGGAAGAAGAACCCTCCAAGTTTGAACAATGGCTGGAAAAGAAGTTGGATTCGGAGGCCGCACTTAATGTGGTTCTTTATACCTCTGTGATTCTTTCTCTGCTTTTGAGTGTAGGGCTCTTCATTCTTCTGCCCGGTTTGATTGGCGAAGGGATTCGTGCACTTTGGGACAACCATCTTGCCGTAACCCTGGTAGAGGGCATTATCCGAATTGGCATCTTTATCATTTATCTGGCTTTGGTTTCCCAAATGAAGGAAATCAAGCGGGTCTTTATGTACCACGGCGCAGAACACAAGACCATTCATTGTTACGAACACGGCGAAGAACTGACGATAGAGAATGTAAAAAAGCATACCCGTCTCCACCCCCGTTGCGGAACCAGTTTTCTCTTGATTGTTATGGTAGTTAGTATGCTGATTTTCTTCCTGATTCCCAAGATGTTCTTCCTTTACCGCTTGTTGCTCCGTTTGGCGTTGTTGCCTGTGATTGCAGGAATTTCCTACGAAATCATCAAATTTGCGGGCAGGCACGATAATCGTTTTACCCGTATCATCAGTGCGCCGGGAATGTGGTTCCAAAAGATTACCACCCGGGAGCCGGATGATTCTATGATAGAGGTTGCCATTGCATCTATGAATGCAGTCATTCCGGAGAATAAAGAAGAAGATAAGTGGTGATGGTTTTGACTCTGCAAACACTTCGTTTGGAACTGAAAAATCTTTTTCAAAAGCACAATATTGAAAGCCCTGACGCCGAGGCAGGGCTTCTTCTTATGGATATTTTGGGAATAAACAAAACCACGCTTTTGACCAAAAATATGGAAATTTGTTTTAAGGATTATGACCGTATTTTCACTCTTGCCAACCGCCGTCTTACCGGAGAACCTATCCAATATATCTTGGGGCATTGCCCCTTTATGGATTTGGACTTTTTCGTCAATCCCGCCACCTTAATCCCAAGACCGGAGACGGAACTTTTAGTAGAAGCGGTCAAAGAGCGGTTATCCGATGATACCGGAACTTTATGGGATATCGGTTGCGGTAGTGGTTGTATCGGCATCACATTGGCACATCTTCTGCCTAATCTTTCGGTGGTAGAGTTGGACATTTCCCAAAAGGCACTTGACACCGCCAAAGAAACCGCAAATCGGTATGGTTTATCGGAACGAATTTCTTTTGTCAAACAGGACATACTAAAAGATATCGCTGACCTTCCCACGCCGGATGTGGTTGTTTCCAATCCCCCTTATATCCCAAGCAAAGATGTTTTAACATTGGAAAAAAACGTGCGGGATTTTGAACCGATTTCTGCCTTAGACGGCGGGGAGGACGGGCTTTTATTCTATCGGGAAATTATAAAAAAGGTGCCCCTGAAAAAAGACGGACTTTTGGCTTTTGAAATCGGCTTTCACCAAGGTACCGATGTGGTTTCCCTGATGGAAAACCACGGATATCGGGACGTCACTTTATTGTCAGATTATGCCGGACTTGACCGAATTATATTAGGCTATAAAATTTAATTTGAAAAATCCGGAAAAACACTTGACATCACAAAGAAAATGTGATACGATAATTAGGCTGCAAATGACACAGCACTTCGCCGGAGTGGCGGAACTGGCAGACGCCCGGGACTTAAAATCCCGTGGGAATTTTCTCCCGTACCGGTTCGATTCCGGTCTCCGGCACCATAAATATCGCAGGGTAGAGCAGTTTGGTAGCTCGTCGGGCTCATAACCCGGAGGTCGGGGGTTCA
>JAZPYU010000087.1:0-4152 GCA_045544295.1 Ructibacterium sp.
CGGATACGGTCGAAGATAACAATGGTATCGTTGATAGAGAAACCAAGAATGGTAAGGGCTGCTGCAATGAAGGACTCATTGACTGCAATCCCGAATACGATAAAGGTAATCAATACTACGATAACATCGTGAACCAGCGCCAGGATACCTGCAAGACCTGCGGTCAAACCGGAAATCTTACGGAAACTATACCATACATAAAGAACAATCAACACTGCGGCAATCACAACAGCTTTTATGCTGTCACGCAAGAAGTCTCTGCCGATGAAGGGCTCTACCACGTTAACGTCAGTAATTTCAATCTCATTTTCCGGGAATGCTTCAAGGAAAGCATCATTCAAAGCATTCTGATCTTCGGAAGCAAGGCCGTTTTCACCAGCCAAGTTGATAACAAACTTGGTAGTATTGGTAGCAATGTCGGTCTTGGTCTGAATTTCTTCACATTCTCTGCCCAGTTTTTCTTCGACAATACTCTCAACCTTAGACATATCAACATCACCGGTATAGGAATAGGTCAGGATTGCGCCACCCTTAAATTGGATGTCAAGACCAATACCATTTACAAAGAAACCAGCAATACCGATTGCCAAAATCAAGAGAGAAATGATATAGAACTTCACTCTGTTCTTATATAAGCCAACAACCTTAGTCCGCTTTTTACCATTACCATACAGACCGGTCTTTCTGCAAGCCTTATACTGGCTTAAAGATTTGGTCATCAACTTAGAAGCAGTTACACCGCAGATGAAGTTGAGGATGGCACCGGTCAGCAAAGAGTAGCCGAAAGAGAGCATAGTACCGGAACCGAACACCATCAAAACAATAGCAACAATAATTACGGTGATGTTACCATCAAATACAGAGGAAAACGCTTTATGATAACCGGCGTCAATTGCTGCACGAACAGACTTGCCGTCTGCAATTTCTTCTTTGATACGTTCTGCGGTAATGATGTTTGCGTCAACACCCATACCGATAGACAGAATAACCGCCGCAATACCGGGCAAGGTTAAGGTAAACTGAGGAACAGACAGAGCCAATAACTGACCTGCAACCTGTAAGGTTAATGCAAAGATAGCAACAAAACCGGGCAGTCTGTAATAGAACAACATAAAAAGACAAATTAGCAAAAATGCAACCAACATTGCCTGAATCATAACATTCAAAGCACCATCACCCATACTGGGGCTGATTGCATTGTAGTTTTTAGATTCCAAAGCAAAGGGCAGGGCACCGGCGTTAATTCTGGAAGCCAAAGCAGATGCCATATCTAAGTTTTCCATACCGGTAATCTGTGCGGTGTTACCGGAAATTCTTTCCTTTACAAGGGGGTTGGAAATCATAGTATCATCCATATAGATTGCCATATTGCTTCCAACCAATGCGCCGGTTGCTTGTTCAAACAATACTGCACCCTGATCGTCAAATTCCAGAGCAACTACATATTTGTTAGTCTGGGGATCCAACTGAGGGGAAGCATTTTTAACATTTTTACCTTCCAACAAGATGTTGCCATTGGGGTCTCTGAAAGTTAAAAGCGCGGTTTCACCAAGTTCAGAAATTGCCTTTTCCGGGTCAAATTCAGTTTCATCGGATTTCCAGGGGAACCGAACCAAAATAGAACCCTTTTCGTTGTTTACGGTGATTTCACGGTCTGTAATATTTTGGTCATCACAACGCTGCTCAATGATGGCTCTTGCAGAGTTCATCTCATCCACACTGGGTACACCGTCATAATCCTTGGGGAAGTAAGTTGCTTCCACACCGCCACGGATATCAATACCAAATCTCATTTCATTTGCCTTGGGAACTTTAAAGCCACCAACTGTTACACCTGCAATAGATACATAGGTGATAGACAAAATCAGGATCATAACAATCCAGAAAGTGCCTCTGTTAATTCTTTTCTTCACGTTTCTTTTCTCCTTTTGTAATGAATTTATATGTTGGTTTAATTATTTACATAACGTTTTTTCCCGTCCGACCGGAAAATATAAATGATGATGGTTAAAAACATCATCGAAATAACAACACCAATACTCAAATACTGTCTTATCATAACCGGATTCGTTTTTAAGGTAAATACGGTAGATATTCCAACAGGAATTGTCTTTTGTAAATTTTCCCGTACTGATTGGAAGAAATATCGGCTTGATACACCGGAGATTTTAGCAGTTTCCGTTCCGGGTTGAAAAAATTCCCAAACAAAAATGACGGTTCCTACAATAGCAGAATCTGTATTCTCATAAGGGGAAGTATCAAACGAAATAGGGAAAAGCAAATGGAAAACAATCAAAGCAAACGCCATACAACACAGCATTTTTCTGCATTTAACCATCATTGCTTCCACCTACCTCTTTGTAAAAATCACATTCTAAATTATTATATCATTCTTCTAATTTGGTGTCAACAAAGATTTTATCTAATTTAACACAAAAAAAACACAACCTGACACACCGCGTCGACATAGGGAAGCAAGGAGCGTTTTCGCTATTTTCATCGCACCAAACACCAGCCTTATCATAGACTATAAAAGAGGTGTTTGCATTGAATTCAAATTTAATTTTTACTTTCATTGGCGGTGACTTACGGCAGTTGCAAGTGATCAAACGTTTTGCCGGCGAGGGGCGTTTTATTCAGACTTATGGCTTAGAAGATGCCGTTTTTCCTGACGGCATCGCCATAAAACAATGTGGTTCCTTAAAAGAATGTTGTCAAAGTGCAGATATTGTGGTTCTCCCTCTGCCTTACTCTTCCGGTGGAGAGACCATTCGCACCTGCTTTTCCAAAAAGGAAATTTATTTAAACGAAATATTCCGCCATATGTCAGGGGAACAAATTCTTTTTGTGGGACGGGCAGATAAACCGTTTCAAAACCTTGCCAACCTTTATAACATCCATTTTGTTGATTATGGTGCAAGAGAGGAATTGGCAATCCGGAATAGTATCCCCACCGTAGAGGGCGCTCTTGCCATTGCTATGGCAGAAACACCGTTTACCATCCACCAAAGTAACGCTTTGGTGTTGGGGTATGGCAGAATTGGTAAGTTGTTGGCTGATACCCTACACGCTTTGGGTGCCAATGTAACCGTTGCCGCAAGAAAACTTCAGGACCTTGCCCTTATTGATACCAAAGCCCTCCATAGTGTTTCTTATTCCCAATTACCGGAAATCATTGGCAAGTCACAGTTGATTTTTAACACCGTACCTGCTATGGTTTTGGATTTTCGATTACTGTCTGTACTTTCCGATTCTGTCTGCATTATTGATCTTGCATCCAGTCCCGGCGGTATAGATTTTGAAACCGCAAAAAATCTGAACAAAAAAGTGATTTGGGCATTATCTCTCCCCGGAAAAGTGGCACCGGAAACCGCCGGAAACATCATCAAAGATACCATCACCAATATTTTAGAAGAATTGGGGGTGTAACTTATGCAAGAAAATAAAACCATTGGCTTTGCCCTGACGGGTTCTTATTGCACCTTTCAAAAAGTGTTTCCACAGGTACAGATTTTGAAAGACGCCGGCTATCAAATGATTCCTATCTTTTCAGAAAATGCCGCCTCTACCGATACCCGATTTGGAAAAGCCGATGAACATATTAAAAAAATGGAAAACCTCACCGGTCATTCGGCAATCTGCACCATAGAAAAAGCAGAACCTTTTGGCCCAAAAAAAATCTTAGACCTGCTGCTGATTGCCCCCTGTACCGGTAACACCATTGCAAAACTGGCAAATGGCATTGCGGATACCGCGGTAACCTTAGCCGCAAAGTCTCATCTGCGAAACGGCAGGCCGGTGGTTATCGCCGTTTCTACCAATGACGGACTTGGAGGAAATGCCCAAAACATTGGCAAACTTCTTGCCAGAAAGCACTTTTATTTTGTACCCTTCGGGCAGGATGACTGTATAGAAAAAGAACATTCCCTGGTGGCAGATTTTACCCAAATTCCGCAAACAATCTCTTTGGCACTCACAAAGAAACAAATCCAACCTTTGCTTTACTAACATCAAAAAAGGAGTGTTGCAATGCTGATGTGACCCCAAAAAGTTAGACTTTTTATAGCGTAGTAGTTTTAATGACTGCTACGCTATTTTTATGCAGCCAAGGTGTTGAGCCGATACTCAACCGGACTCATCCACCCAAGTTTC